>VAYF01000146.1 GCA_005883885.1 Actinomycetota bacterium
TCTGCTGATCGAGCGCAGCGCGGGCGGCGAGCTTCTGGCGCGACAGCCCCGTGGAACCCAAACCGAAGGTGAGGGCTTGCGCCACCGCGAAGATGCCGACCGCCAGGATCGTGATCGCCGCCATGGCCTCGACCAGCGAGAACCCCGCTTCGTCGTCGAGACGAGGGAGCCGGGCCCGGAGCCTGTGCGCACGAAAGGAAGATGAGGGAGCCATCCTCATAGGATTCGGCTGGTTGCAGGGTCTGCTTAAGCGTCTGTCGGCCATCCGGGGGAAACGGAACGGGCGACCCCTTGAGGGGCCGCCCGTTTCCGAGCTGCGCTACCGGTGGATCTACCAGCTGGGCCCTGAGACGCCGTTGGCGTCGGTACCCAGGCAGTCCCCGCCGGAGGCGACGGCCGCGCTGCCGTAGAACGTGCCGTTCTGGGAGTCGTCCTCGACGTAGTAGCACGTTCCCGACTTCGACCACGCGGCGGCGTCCCAGACGGTACCTGAGGGAACGTCGACGCTGATCTGGTTGGGGCCCGTCGAGCCGGGGCTCGTCGAGTCGACGAACGACAGCGATGTCTCGATCGTGGCGAGGGTCGCCGCCGCCTTGTCGTTCGCCCGGTTCCGGGCGCCCAGGAACGTCGGCAGAGCGATGGCGATCAGGATGCCGATGATCAGAACGACCACCATCAGCTCGATAAGGGTGAAGCCTTCGTCCTCACGGACGCGCTTCGTGAGACCCTTGAGCATCTGCCTTCGCCTCCTTCCTTTTGAGCAGAGCGCACCCCCGCGGTGCGCGTTCTCAAGAGGTGTCGGCGCAGTGGACGCCCACCTGAAGCCGAAATCGGGAAAAGCTCATGCGCCTTCCTCGCAGGGCAGATGGCGGATCACTTGATCAGCTTGATGATGTTGAACATCGGCATGTACAGGGCGATCACTGCCGCACCGACCGCTCCACCGATGACCGCGATCAAGAGCGGCTCGATCAGTGACGTCAGGGCGTCGACCGAGGCTTCCACCTCCTGGTTGTAGAACAACGACACCTTCTCGAGCATCACGTCGACCTGGCCCGTCTCCTCGCCGACCGCGAGCATCTGCACGACCATCGGCGGGAAGACCTTGTGCTTCGCCAGCGGCTTGGCCATCGACTCGCCCTCCCGGACGCTCGACTGGACGTCGTTGACCGCCTTCGAGATGACCTTGTTGTTGACCGTGTCGCTCACGATGTCGAGGGCCTGCAGGATCGGCACGCCCGAGCGGAGCAGCATGGAGAGCGTCCCGGCGAACCGGGCGAGGGCGGTCTTGTGGAAGAGGGATCCGAACACCGGCACGCGGAGCTTGAACGCGTCGATCGATTCCCGCCCCTTCGGCGTCGCCTTCCACCGGCGCAGGAAGAAGCGCCCGCCGAAGACTCCGATGATCACGATGTACCAGTACGTCTTGAAGACGTTGGAGATCATCAGCAGGACCCGCGTGGGCAGGGGAAGGCTCCCGCCGAGCTGGGCGTAGATGCTCTTGAACTGTGGAACGACGAACAACAGCATGCCCGACAGGATCAACGACACGAGGGCGACGACCGCGATCGGGTAGGTCATCGCGGACTTGATCTTGCCGCGCAGTTTCACTTCGTTCTCGATCATGTCCGCGAGCCGGAGCAGGACGCTGTCGAGGGAGCCACCCGTCTCGCCCGACTTGACCATCGAGACGAACAGGTTGTTGAAGACCTTCGGGTGCTTCTGGATCGCGGCCGACAGTGACGACCCCTGCTCGATGTCGATCCGGCATTCGCCGAGGACCCGCGCGAGCTCCTTGTTGTTCGTCTGATCCGACAGGATCGCAAGGGCCCGCAGGATCGGCAGCCCCGAGTTGATCATCGTCGCGAACTGCCGCGAGAAGACCGACAGCTCCTTGAGCTTGACCTTCTTCTTCGTCAGGTCGATGTTGAAGCCGCGGCCCTGCTTGCCGACCTCGAGCGGGGTCAGCCCCTGTTCGCGGAGCCGTTGCAGGACCAGCGCCTCGTTGTCGGCGACGAGCGTGCCACTGATCAGGTTCCCGCTCCGGTCGCGGACCTTGTATGCGTAGGTGTCGGGCATGGCCTAACTCCTCACATCCCGCCCGTGGAACCGCCGGACCCGTAGCCGTCCGACGTTCCGAAGGAACCGGTCGCCCATGAGCTGGCGTCGTCTCCGCCGAGCGACGATCCGCCCGAGGAGAATGCCGACAAGCCGCTGGAGGAACCGACGAGGCGTTGGAGCTCCTCGGGGTCGTGACACCGTTCGAAGGCCATCTGCTGGCTGATCCGCCCGGCCTTGACGTGTGACGCCAGGGACATGTCCATCGTCTGCATCCCGTACCGGCCGCCGGCCTGCATCGCGGAGTAGATCTGGTGCACCTTGCCCTCACGGACCAGGTTCCGGATGCCGGGCGTCGCGATCATGATCTCGGCCGCCGCCACCCGGCCCTGCCCGTCGACCGTGGGGATCAGCTGCTGCGTCACGACGCCCTGGAGCGTGGTCGAGAGCTGCACCCGCACCTGCTGCTGCTGGTGCGGAGGGAAGACGTCGATGATGCGGTCGATCGTCTGCGGCGCGTCCTGCGTGTGCAAGGTGGCGAAGACGAGGTGACCGGTCTCGGCGGCGGTGATCGCGGTCGAGATCGTCTCGAGGTCACGCATCTCGCCGACGAGGATCACGTCTGGGTCCTGACGCAGGACGTGTTTGAGGGCGGAGGCGAAGCTGTGCGTGTCCGCTCCGATCTCGCGCTGGTTGACCACGCATCTCTTGTGCTTGTGCAGGAACTCGATCGGGTCCTCGACGGTCATGATGTGTCCCGATCGCTCCGTGTTGACCACGTCGACCATCGCCGCGAGCGTCGTCGACTTCCCGGAACCGGTCGGCCCCGTCACCACGACGAAACCGCGCGGGAAGCGAGCAAGATCCGCCGCGACCGGCGGGAGCCCGAGGTCCACGATGTTCTTGATGTCGAACGGGATCACCCGGAATACCGCTCCGACCGCGTCGCGCTGCATGAAGACGTTCACGCGGAACCGTGCCCGGCCGGGCAAGGAGTACGACATGTCCAGCTCGAGCTCCTGCTCGAACCGCTCGCGCATCTTCTGCGGGAGGATCGCGTAGATCATCCCCTGGAGCGACCGCGGGTTGAGCGGCGGATAGTCCTCGAGCCGCTCGAGCTCCCCGTGGATCCGAACCGTGGGCGGGGTACCCGCCGTCAGGTGAAGGTCCGAGCCGTTCAGATCGAGGAGCCTGCCGAGCAGTTCCGGAACGGGGACCTGGATGTCTTCATCAGGAGGGGCAACCGTGCTCATCGTCATTTCACCACCCTTGCGACTTCGTCCAACGTCGTGATGCCCATGCGGGCTTTCTCCAGCCCGTCGTCGCGGAGCGTCATCATCCCTTGCTGCACGGCGACGGTCCTTATCGCATCGGCAGAAGCACGCTCCACCGTGAGCCGTTCGATCTCTTCGCTCATCTGCATGACCTCGTACAGGCCGATCCGGCCTCGGTACCCGGTGTTGGCGCACGCCGGGCATCCCTGCGACTTCCGCAGCTCCGGGATCTCGGGCCACAGCCACTCCGGGAAGCCCGCTGCTTGGAGCTCCGCCTGTTCGGGCTTGTACGGAACGTTGCACCGTTCACAGAGCTTGCGGGCCAGTCGCTGAGCCACCACAGCGTCGATCGCCGAGGCGACCAGGAAGGTCTCGACGTCCATCTCCACCAGGCGCGAGATGGCCGCGGGCGCGTCGTTCGTGTGCAACGACGAGAGCACGAGGTGACCTGTGAGGGCGGCCTCGATCGCGATCGTGGCCGTCTCCTTGTCGCGGATCTCACCGATCAGCACGATGTCGGGGTCGGCTCGGAGTATCGATCGGAGCGCGCTCGCGAACGTGAGCCCGGCCTTGGGGTTCACCTGCATCTGGTTCACGCCGGCGAGCCGGTACTCCACCGGGTCCTCCACCGTGATGATGTTCTTGGACTCTTCGTTCAGGATGTTGAGCGTGGAGTACATCGTGGTCGACTTGCCCGAACCGGTCGGGCCGGTCACGAGGATCGCGCCGTACGGCTTCCTGAACGACTCCGAGAAGCGGTCGTAGGCGTTCTCGAGGAACCCCAGATCCTCCAGCCGGAGGAGCGCGTTGGACTTGTCCAACACGCGGATCACGACCTTCTCGCCGTACACCGTGGGAAGGGTGGCGACCCGCAGGTCGAGCGCCCTCCCACCGACCTTCATCGAGATCCGGCCGTCCTGTGGGACGCGTCGTTCGGCGATGTTGAGGTCGGCCATGACCTTGAGCCGGCTGATCAGACCGCCCTGGATGTTCTTCGGTGCGGGGGGCATGGGCTCGTGCAGGACGCCGTCGACGCGGAACCTGATCCGAACGTTGAGCTCTGCGGGTTCGAGGTGGACGTCTGAGGCGCGGTCGCCGACGGCCTGGGTCATGATCGCATTGACGAGCTTCACGATCGGCGCGTCCTCGTGGGCCTCCTCGAGCTCCGCGGTGGTTTCATCCACCGCCTCGGCGGCGATGCTCGCCATCGCCTCGACCTGCGAGTCCATGCCGGAGAACTTCTGGATCGCCTGCTCGACGTCGTTCGCCGTCGCCACGACCGGCTGGACCTCGCGTCCGGTGATCGTCCGGATGTCGTCGAGGGCGTAGACGTTGGCCGGATCCGACATCGCGACGAGCAGCCGGCCGTCGCGCTCCCCGATCGGGATCGCACGGTACCGGCGCGACAGGGCTTCGGGCAGCAGGACGGTCGCCGTTGCATCGATCGGGAACTCGTTGAGGTCGACGAACTCCAACCCCACCTGTTCCGCAAGAGCCCGAACGAGGTCGGCCTCCTTGATCATGCCGAGGTCGATCAGCACGCGACCGAGGGATTTCGGAGTCTTGCGATGCTCTTGGAGCGCGGTTTCGAGCTGCTCGGGGGTGATGAAGCCGAGCTCGATCAGGATCTGCCCGAGCTGCTTCGACTTCCGCTTGACCGTCGTCATCGATGCCCCCGAGACCCGTTCGGGCTAGGTCGTTGGCTGGGTCTCAGCTGTTGTCTTCGTCACCGTCCTCGTTCAGCTGAAGCAATCCCGAGAACTCTTTGGCCAGC
This sequence comes from Actinomycetota bacterium, assembly GCA_005883885.1. Classification (GTDB taxonomy): domain Bacteria; phylum Actinomycetota; class UBA4738; order UBA4738; family HRBIN12; genus AC-51. Next base: position 5,107 of record VAYF01000146.1, read on the forward strand.
ATCACCCGGTCGACCTCACCCGGTTCTTCCGTCACCTTTTCGGGCTCCTCGGGGGCCCGTTCGGCGGATACCAGACGCTGCGGCTCGCGTCGGAACGGCGTCGCCGGCTCGCCCTCCGGGGGGGCCGCCTCATCCGGCCCACGGGGAGCCGCTCCGGCGGAGCCGTCCGCGACCAGGGGCGGCGCTTCGAGCGGCGCGGCTGCGGCCGAAGCCGCCTGCTCGGCCTCCAGACGGGAGAAGGCCGAGCCTTCCGTCGCGAACGCTGCGGGGCGACCCGCCGGCGTCACCGGCTCGGCGTCCGAGAACGTGGCGGGCCGGAGCCGGTCCGGCGGCGCCTCGACGGTCGGCGGTTCTTCTCGGTCTGATCCCGCTGTCTCCGTCGGTTGGCGCGATGTCGCCGCTTCTCCCGGACTTCGGCCGTTCCACGCACGCTGCTCGGGCGGGGGTGCGGCGACGACCGGTTCCGGTTCGGGTTCGAGGGCGGCCTTCGTCTCCGCCGGGTGCAACGAGGTTCGAGGACGACCAGAGGGAGCGCTGGACGCGTCGGGCACCTTGAGGGTGTCGCCCTTCTTGGCCCTCGTTTCCTCGGCTGCCAGGACGGCCTGTTCCAGCTGATCCAGGAGAACCCCGGGGCGAACCCCGATCCCGGAGATCACGAACGCCGCGTAGGGGCCACGGTGGACGTACGCCCAGAGCTGATCGGAGAACTCGACGAAACCTCGCCTGGCCTCGCCGACGTGCACGAACTTCAGCCACGCCGGCTTGAACGCTTGCTCGTCTTCCTCCGGATAGGCGCCGAGGACCATGCCGTCGCGAGACAGCACCAGACAACCACGCACGTCGTCCATCGTGAGGACGACGCGCTGGGCGAGCGCGGCGTATTCATCCATCCGTCTGATGGAGACATCGTCGGGAGGTCGTGCGCTCTTGAGGTTGGGCGGGAGAGCGGCGATCGGTCGGTCAGGACCGTTCGGCGATCGACGCCACCGCGGCCGCGGACATCACCTCGAGCGGCGCGGGTTGCCCGGTCCAGAGTTCGAAGGACAGCGCGGCCTGGTGCAGGAGCAGCCCCAACCCACCGAAGACGGCCGCACCGCGCTCGCGCGCGGTCGCTTGCATCGGCGTGACGGCCGGGTGGTAGAGGAGATCGACGACGAGGGTCGACTCGTCGATCGGCGGCAGAGGCAGCTGCTCGCCATCGGCACCGAGGGGGGTCGCGTTGACCACGAGATCGGCCGGGGTCGCCGCCGCGTCCTCGAATGGCGTGATGACG
>VAYF01000147.1 GCA_005883885.1 Actinomycetota bacterium
GAGCAAAGCCGAGCCCAATGATGAAATCGTCTTCGCAAGCTCCGGGGCCCTTGCCCAGGCCGCTGACGCTTGCTGACGCCAACCAGGCGGGAAACCCCACCGACCACCACGCGGACGGACGCCTGCGGGAGCGCCCCGGGAGACAGAGGACCAGGAACGACGCCGAGCGTCAGCGCGGGCAGACCCCGGGAACCGCGACACGTGAACGGACCACGAACGGACACGGGCGCACACACCCCGTCAACGGCCGGTTGGCCGAGGCGGAACGGTGCTCGTCAGACCTCCGCGATCACGCTACCAGCGACTGCGCAACGTCCGCTCCGACGAGGATCACGATCGAGGCGGTCGCGGGCACGAGGCTTTCGAGCGACGGATCGAGCTTCTTCACCGCCGCGCCATTGAAGTACGTCTGCGCCACGTACGCGGCATCCGACTTGTTCTGGGCGCCGCCTTGGCCACTCCGGTAGTACACCGTGGTCTTGGTGGCACCCGCGCTTGGTGCATTCGTCGCGTCTTGTACGGAGATGTAGCCGTGCTTCACCAGGAGAGCCTGTGCAGCGGCGCCGGCCCCAAACACGTCCGTTCCGTTGAGCGCCGTGAACGAGACGCCGGTCGTCTGCGGGGAGGGACCCGGCGGCGGCGGTTGCGAGGTGGGGCTGCTGGGGGGACTCGATGGGGATCCGCTGGGGCTCGCGCCGCCGGAGGGCCCTGCAAGGTTCCCTCCGTTCTCGGGGAACCCGTTCGCAAGCACCGCGGCACCGGCGACGACGAGCGCAACGATGACGACGATCCGAGCGGTACCGAGGTTCACCGCCGGCATCCTACCGGTTGGCTGCTTCGCGCAGCGGCTCCACCGGCCCGCTGGCCACCCGGCCTACAGACGGAAGCCGAGGCGGTCGGCCGTGCGGCGGCGGCGGCGGATCTCTCGGATCCGCCGCAGCCGCCGCACGAGCATCGGGTCGTACCGGAGCGCGTGCGGACCGTCGACGATCCGGTGGAGCAGCTGGTGGTACCGGGCGGGAGAGAAACCGAACCGCTCGCGGATCGCTCGCTCCTTGGGGACCTGGAGCTTCCACGCCTCCCGCTCGAAGTCCAAGATCGCGCGCGCCCGCTCATCCAGACCGCCCTCGGGGGCATCGGTTGCGCCTCGTCGGCTCACGTTCCACGAGGCTCGCACCCGATCCCACCCGGTTCAAGCACCGAGGGACGACTGCCGAAATCGCTTCCGGAGGGTGTGCTCGTGAGAGCATGCCCTCATCCCCGACGCGACGAGGCGATCCGTGGCACAGGCACCGCGACCAGAACCGAAGCGGCTGCGCGACGACGTCCGGTCCATCGCCCAGCTGAACATGCTGCACAACCTGGCGGCCGCGCTCAACATGCTCGGCGATGTCGAGGAGATCGCGGCGGCGATCACCGCCGAGCTCAGGACGATCATCGATTACCACAACTGCCGGGTCTACCTGCTCCAGCCCGACGGTGACACGCTGTTCCCGGTCGCCTTTCGGGGCGAGCTGTTCACCGACTACGCGACCGAATCCCTCCCCGCCCTTGTGACGAGGCTCGGCGAGGGGATCACGGGGCACGTCGCCCTCACGAAGACCTCCTTGCTGACCCCCGACGCCCGGCAGATCGAGTTCTCCGTCACGATCCCGGGGACCGACGACGACCTGCTGGAATCGATGCTCGCCGTCCCAATGATCGCGGGCGACGAGGTCGTCGGCGTGATCGTGCCGTCGAAGCTTGGATTCGCCCAGTTCGACGAAGACGATCGTCGCCTGCTCGAGGTCCTGGCCTCGCATGCTGCCGTTGCGTTCCAGACGGCGCGGTTGCTCGAAGCCGAGCGACGCGAAGCTCGGGTCTCCGGCGCGCTGCTGCGGCTGTCGCAGGCGATGACCTCCGAGCACACCGTCGGAGAGATCTTCCAGCGCGCGATCGAAACCGTCCCGACGATCATCCCCTGTAAGGCGGCCGCGGCCTACACGCGCGACGAGGAGACGGGCGCCTTCCGCATCGCCCGCGTGCTCGCCGTGGGCAGGCATACGACGAAACCGAGATCGGAGATCGCCGACATCTCCAAGGAGATCGCGGAGAACTTCCTGTTCAGCGAGACCGAGCCGTTCGTGATCCCCCAGGACGTGGCGATGCAGGTCCCCACCGATCTTCGCTTCATGGACGATCCCGGCGCCGTCCTCGTCACACCGTTGCGATGGGACGCGGACGGGTTCGGCGCGATCGTCGCGGTGGGCGAGGTGGACGGCGCGCCGTTCGACGACGACGCCCTCTCGTTCGCGCAGGGCATCGCGGACATCACGTCGCTGGCACTCGGCAACGCCCGCCGCCTCTCGGAGCTCGAACGCTTCCACGAGTTGGTCGAGTCCCTCGACGCCGTGTTCTGGGAGGCGGACGCGAAGGACCTCCGGCTCACGTTCGTCGGCGGGCGCGCCGATCCGGTGCTCGGGCCCGACGCCGGTTCCTGGCCTTCGCAAGGCAAGGTGTGGGGGGACCACGTGTATGAACGGGACCGGGATACTGCCGAGCTGGCCGTGCGATGGGCCCGCGACGAAGGCCGGGACACGACCCTCGAATACCGCGTCCGCACCCCGAGCGGGCAGGAGGCGTGGGTCCGCGACCTGATCCACGTGGTGCGGCGCTCACGAGGCCCTCGCCAGCTCCGGGGCCTGATGGTCGACATCACGGAGCGCAAGCAGGCCGAGCAGGCGCTCCAGGCGTCGGAACGGAAGTACTCGGAGGCCTTCCGACGCGAGCGCGAGGCGGCTCAACAGCTCAGGGCGCTCGACGAGATGAAGAACACGTTCCTGGAAGCGGTCTCGCACGACCTCCGGACGCCGCTCACGTCGATCCTCGGATCAGCGATCACGCTGGAACGAGCCAACATGGATCTCCCCCAGGAGGACGCGGTGGACCTCGTCCGGCGCATCGCCGCGAACGCCCGCAAGCTCGAACGGCTGTTGGGCGACCTCCTCGATCTGGACCGGCTCCAACGGGGGATCGTGTCACCGCAACGACGTCCGACCGAGGTTGGCGAGCTGATCCGCCGCGCCGTCGAGGAGACCGAAGACCACAACGGACACGACCTGACCGTCGACGTGGAACCGTTCGTCGTCAGCCTGGATGGCCCGAAGGTCGAGCGGATCGTCGAGAACCTCCTCACGAACGCTCTTCGGCATACGCCTCCGGAAGCCGAGGTGTGGGTGCGTGCGGTTCCGGAGGACGGTGGTTTGCTGCTGATGGTCGAGGACGACGGAAGGGGGATCCCGCCGGAGCTCCGCGAGGAGATCTTCGAACCGTTCCGGCAGGCCCCTGGCTCCGCGACCGGGCACTCCCCGGGGGTCGGGGTGGGTCTGTCCCTCGTGAAGCGCTTCGCTGAGCTCCACGGCGGACGTGCGTGGGTCGAAGACCGTCCCGGCGGGGGCGCCTCGTTCCGCGTGTTCCTCCCCGGCGGCTGAGCGCCGGTGCTCGACCTCGTCGTCGCGACGCGCTGATCGTCGACGGACGAGGCACGTGGGGTGGGACAACGACCCGATCGTGGGCCGAACATGTGCCACAATCGCCGCCTCCACTGGAGGTCACCATGGGGATCGGACAGGCCTGCCCGCCTTGGACCTTTCCATGACTGCGGCCTCAGCCGGAGGCTCCGCGATCCGCACCTTCCTGATCGCCGATGTGCGGGGCTACACTGCATTCACCCAACAACACGGAGACGAGGCCGCAGGACAGCTGGCGGCACGGTTCGCGGAGATCGCGCAAGAAGGCGTCGAAGCCTGTGGGGGCGAGCTCGTCGAACTTCGGGGCGATGAGGCGCTCGCCGTCTTCCTGTCCGCCCGGGATGCGCTTCGCGCCGCCACGGAGCTCGCCGAGGCCTTCTCCGAAGCGACGGAGGACGTTCCGGCCCTTCCGCTCGGCGTGGGTTTCGGTCTGGACGCCGGTGAAGCCGTCCCCGTCGCCGGCGGGTACCGAGGCGGCGCGTTGAATCTCGCGGCTCGGCTGTGTAGCCGAGCGGCTGCAGGCGAGGTGCTCGCGAGCGAAGGCGTGATCCACCTGGCCAGGGCGATCGACGGCTTGTCCTTCGAGCCGACGGGACCCTTCGAGCTGAAGGGGATCAGCGAACCGGTCCGTGCTGCTCGCGTGACCGCGACGCACGCAGGAACGACCACTGCATCACGCACGGCCGACCGTCGGATGGAGAACGAGGTCCCGCCGGAGCTCGATCTCGTGAGCCCATTCGTTGGCCGGAAGGACGAGCTTCGGTGGCTTCTCTGGGGGTGGCGCCGGGCACGTCACGGTCACGGCCGTGCGCTGTTCCTGGTGGGGGCGCCGGGGATGGGAAGGACGCGGCTGGCCGCGGAGCTGGCGCGGGAGGCCGGTCTGGACGGCGCGATCGTCACCTACATCAGTTGTGGCGAGCCGACAGGAGCCACCCTCTCGAACCTCCAGCGTGCGGCCTCGATCGAAGGACCGGCGGTCGTCATCGTCGACGATCTCTCCGAGGAGATCGAGGGGATACGGGAAGCGTTCCAACTTCTGATCGACACGACCCAAGGGCGCGACCTCCTCGTGGTGGCGACGTGCGAAGAGCCACTGGCTCGGTGGGTGAGCGCTCTGCTCCAGAGGGTCGATCCGCACGGCAGTGCACGTCGTCGCCTCGAGCCGCTCAGCGCCCAGGAAGCGGTGGAGCTCGCGGCCACCTACGCAGGCACGATCCCCGCCGATCTGCCACTGAGCGACCTGATGGAGGACACGGGCGGCTCACCCGAGTTGCTCCACGCCTACGTGATCGATTGGGCCGTCGGGCACGTCGCCGATCGGTTGAGCGCGTCCGCGGACACAGCCCGCGCGCAACGCTCCGGCCTGCGCATCGCCGAGGCGGAGCTCGCCGTGACCGTCGCCGACATCGAGCTCGCTCGCGAACGCGCCAGGATCCACGGGCTCGAGTCCGCGAGGCAGACCGCGGGCATCCCTCTTCGCACTTCGGTCTGTCCGTTCAAAGGGCTCGCGACGTTCGACGCCGCGGACGCGGAGTTCTTCTTCGGGCGGGAGCAACTCGTCGCCGAGATGATCGCACGGTCGGTTGGCGCGACATTCCTGGGAGTCGTCGGACCCTCGGGCAGCGGGAAGTCCTCGGCGGTGCGAGCAGGTCTGATGCCGGCCCTCGCCTCGGGGGCGCTCCCCGGTAGCGAGAGCTGGCGGCAGGCGTTGATCCGTCCCGGTGAGCACCCGATGGCCGAGCTCGAGGGTCGGCGGTCCGACGACGGCCGCCTCGTCCTCGCCGTCGACCAGTTCGAAGAGCTGTTCACCACGTGCGCCGACGAGGAAGAGCGAGCGGCGTTCGTTCAGGCGATCACCGCCGAGGTTGATGGACGGATCGTCGTCGCGGCCGTTCGATCCGACTTCTATGGCCGTTGCGCCGAGTATCCGCCCTTGGCGAGGCTCTTCGGGACGACCCACGTCTTGGTCGGGCCGATGGACGCGCACGAGTTGCGCAGAGCGATCGAGCTCCCGGCTCGGCGGGCCGGACTGCGCGTCGAGCCGTCGTTGGTGGAGGCCCTCGTCGGCGAGGTCGCCGACGAACCAGGTGCTCTCCCCTTGTTGTCGACGACCTTGCTCGAGCTCTGGCAGCGACGCCAGGGGCGAACGCTGACGACGGAGCGCTACCGCGACACGGGCGGGGTCCGCGCGGCTGTGGCTCGTCTGGCAGAGGACGCGTTCGCGCGTCTATCGTCGCAGCAACAGATCGTCGCGCGGGCGATGCTCCTCAGACTGGCGGGAACGGGGGTCGGGGACGCCGCGATCCGGCGGCGCGTCTCACTCGCCGAGGTCGACGTCGACACAGATCCCGATGCGGCCGAGGTGCTGGCTCGAGGACGACGTCCAGGGACGTCAGCTCCACCACCATCTGATGGAGGCCGCGCGCGAGTGGACCGAGAGCGGACGCGACCCTGCCGACCTTTATCGAGGAGCCCGGCTCGCGTCCGCGACGGACTGGACGGCGCAGCACCCCATCGACCTGAACGAACAAGAGCGCGCCTTCCTCGATCAGAGCCGAGAGGCCACGAACGCGGAGATCGAGCGCAGCCGTCTGACGAATCGGCGGTTGAAGGGTTCCCTCGCCGGCGTGGCGGTGTTCCTGGTGGTCGCGCTGGTCGGAGCGTCCTTCGCACTACAACAGCGGGCGCACGCACGGGCCGTCGCGACGGTGGCCGAGTCCGCCCGTTTGGCCGCGCAAGCCGTCGCGGAAACGGATCTGGGTCGGTCCGTTCAGCTCGCACTCGCCGGCCTGAGCCTCAACGACTCCATCGATACGCGCAGCGCTCTGCTCCAGGTCTTGCAGCGGAACCCCAGTGCGATCGGTCTGATCCCAACCGGTGGCAGCTTGGAGGACGTCGCCGTCGCACCTGACGGGCGAACCGTCGTGGCCGAGCAGGGCGGATCCCTCGACTTCTTCGACACGGGTTCGGGAGCGATGGTCGGCAGCCCGGTCCCGGTCCTCGACGACGGGTTCCCGAACGAAACGGCATTCGATCCCTCGGGCCGGACCGTGGCCGTCGCCGGGGTGACAGGCGGGGTCACCTATGTCGGACTCGTCGATGCACGGGACCACCACGTCATCTCTCCTTTCAACCTCGGAACGCGGACCGCCTCCATGAGCTTGGCGTTCTCGCCGAACGGGAAGAACCTCGCCATCGCTGCCGCAAGCCTGCAGAGTGCCAGCCTGACGCCTACCACCCCCAGATACATCGATCTCATCGATCCCGCGACGGGCGAACAAACGGGCTACATCGAGGTGGGATCATTCAACCCGGAGGCCGAGGCAGGAACCCCCGACTCTCGGCGATTCACGAGCATCACGTATCTCCCGGATGGGAACTTGGCCGTTTCGTGGTTCGACGGAGGGACGACGATATGGAACCCGAGCTCCCGACGAAGCGTGAAGCACTTCGATGTGGGAGGTGCGGCCTTGGCTGACACTCCCGACGGACGAACGCTCGCGGTCGGACGATCGAACGGTGACGTCGCGCTGATCGACGTGCGGACCGGCGCGGTATCGGAGATGGATAGCCATCACGCCGGACCGGTGACGAGCGTCGTCTTCACGCCGGACGGGAACACGCTGATCACGTCGGGGATCGACGGGACGATCAAGGTCTGGGATGTTCCAACGGCTCGCCTCCGAGCGACGTTCCGGGGGACAGGTGGACTCGCGGTGAGTGCGGACGGCAGCAGC
>VAYF01000148.1 GCA_005883885.1 Actinomycetota bacterium
GCTGTCCGGCTCCCGGATAGCGCTTCGTCGCACGTGCGCCGCTCGGCGTGGGCTAGCCTTCGCCCGTGCGTGTCGTGGTCGACGCGAGGTCCGCGGTCGATCCCCGTCGGACGGGGGTCGGGCAGTACACGCGAGCGGTGCTCCGCGCGCTCCCGTCCGCCGATCCCGACACACGGTTCGTCGCGTGGTACCTGGATGTGCGCGGGATCGGGACGCGTCCTCGCCGCTTCGCCGGCTGGGCTCCGAACCTCTCCGAGCGGGCGTCCCGGCTTCCGACGCGGCTGTACGGCCCGCTCAGTTCTCGGACAGGTCTCCCGAGACTCGAGTGGCTGGCGGGAGCGTCCGACGTGGTCCTGGCGACGAACTTCATCCCGCCGCCCACCTCTGCGCCGTGCGTCGTCGTGGTCGTGCACGACCTGGCGTTCGAGGTGATGCCGGAGACCGCCCCACACAACGACACCCGGTGGCGGCGAGCGTTGGAGCGGGCCTTCGACCGCGCCGCTGCCGTGATCGTTCCGAGCGACGCAGCGAGGAACGACCTCGACCGCTTCTACGGGGTCGATGCTCGGCGGGTGCACGTGATCCACCACGGCACCGACGCCGAGGCGTTCTCCCCGGCGATCCCGCCGCAGGTCGAAGAGGTCCGTCACCGGTTCGGGATCAAGGGTCCGTACATCATCTTCCTGGGGGGCCTCGAGCCACGGAAGAACCTCGGATCCTTGATACGAGCATTCGGCATGATCGACGACCGGCGCAGTTCGTTGGTGCTCGCCGGAGGAACCGTCACCTGGGCATCGGGATACTCGGACGCGATCGATCGGGCGATCGCAACACTCCCGGCGGACGTCCGAGATCGGATCGTCCGGACGGGGTACGTGCCCGACGCCGACAGGCGAGCGCTCCTTTCGGGTGCGGAGATGCTGGCGTATCCGTCCCTCTACGAGGGGTTCGGTTTCCCCATCCTCGAGGCATTCGCGGCGAACGTTCCGGTGCTGACGTCCAACCGCTCATCGATGCCGGAGGTCGCGGGGAACGCCGCGCTGCTCGTCGATCCGGACGATCCGGCCTCGATCGCGAAGGGGCTCGACGACCTGCTCGGCGACGATGACCTGCGGAACGTTCTGCGGGCTTCCGGCATGGCGAGGGTCGCGTCCTTCACGTGGGAACGCTGCGCTCGCGAGACGTCGATGGTGCTGGGACAGGCATACGCGTCGATCGGGGGTTAGGTCGGGACGCACGTATCACGGGAGGTCCTCGGTGAAGCTCTGGTAGAGGCCCGAGAGGCGCCGGCGAAGGCTCGCGGGCGCGCTGAGGTACTCCGCCCTGGCCCGAGACGCGACGTCATCGTCGAGCTCTTCGGAGGGTCGTCGTTCCGTCCGCCCGAGCAGGGGAAGCCCCGGCCCGACGCGGTCGCGCCAGTATTGCTCGATGAGCTCGTTCCTCGTCGAGCGGCTGTTCGCCGTGACGTCGGTGTCGAACGACGTCCCGAACCGTTGGTTGATCCGCTCGATCAAGGCCTCGGATCCGTCGTCGACGTCCTCTGATCTGCTCACGACGATCCGGTCACGGTAGGGGAGGATCGGCTCGTAGAAGCGGCGATAGCCGCGCATGGCCTGCACGACGGTCAGGTCGGGCTTGATCAGGACCAATCCGATGACGGCGTCCTCGGGTGCCCGGATCAGGACGAGAACCGGGATCCCCGCTTCAACGCCGGCGATCACGTTCGCGGGTGCATGCGTGTGATGCGCGATCGTGATCGACGCCGACTGAGCCGCCAGGAGCGACGCGAAGGCCAACGAATTGCCCGAACGCGGGTACCCCTCGATCACGATGTCGGTCGTCGGGGTGACCACCACACCGTGACCGCGGGCGCGGGCCGCTCGAAGCGCGAGCCTCGGGAAGTGCGACGTCATGGTCATCACTTCGTAGGCGGCTCGGCTCGCCAGTGAGCGAGCGGATGGAACGCTCACCGTCTCCGCCCAGGGACGTCGTTCATGCCTCTCGGCCCGCGATGGCCGCGTACACGGACTGGGCACGCCGCCGTCCGCGTGTCAGCCGGGGATCATCGAATCGCTCGCGCAGAGCCTCCTTGATCCGCTCGCGCTCGTCCGAAGGCCTCGCGACGATCCGTTCGAACTCGGCGCTGGTTCCGGCCCGCTCCCGGTAATCGCCTGATATCCGGGAGAAACAGCGCTCCACGTTCTCGGGCGTGTGTCTGAACTCATCGAACGCCGTGCCGAACCGTTCGTTGACCAGCCGGATCACGAGTCCGAAGTCGGTCGTCACGTCCTCGAACGAGCTCGCGACGAAGTCGTGACGGTAGCGGAGCAGTGGCTCGTAGAAGCGGACGTAGCCTCGCAGCGCTTGCCGCATGGACACGTGGGGGTGGCGGATGACGAAGGAGAGGATCGTCGGCTCGGGCTCGCGGACGAGGACGAGTGCCGGGATGCGTCGACGCGCCGCTTCGATCACCTGGGCGGGAGCATGGACGTGACACGCGACCCGCACCTGCCTCGTCTGTGCCATCTCGAACGCGACCACCGCGAACGTCATGCCGCTCCGTGGGAACGATTCGATCACGAGCTCGGTCTCGTCGCCGACGGGGATCCCGTGGCGACGACGCGCGATGGGCAGCGCCACACCGGGGTACCTGGCTACCACCGTCTTCGCCTCGAACAAGGCCCGTCGGGCCACGACCAGGGGCAGCGACGGGCCCTCCCTCCTCGCCGGCGAAGCCCGCTGGACGTGCTTCACGACGGGGAGGAGACGAACGCGCCCCGGAGGCGCTCCGCTCGTTCGCGAAGGTCGCTGAGGCCTCGGGCGCGGTACTCCTCAACGAGCTCCTCCTTCAGGTCCTCACGGATCTTCGAAGGTCGTCCCACCTTGCGCTCGAAGGCCACGCCCGGGGGGAGGCGCGTGGCCCAGTCCGCTTCGATCGCTGCGAAGGCCGAGCGCACGTTGTCATCGGTGTGGTCGAACTCGAGGAACCGGGTCCCGAACATCGCGTTCACCTTCGCGATCACCTGCCCGAAGTCGGAGGTCACCTCGCGGAACGGACCGATGACGACCCGGTCCCGGTAGGGCAGCAGCGCGCTGTAGAAGCGGAGGTATCCCCGCAACGCCTGTCGGACCGAGACGTACCCCTTCGCGATCACGAACTCCACCACGGCATCCTCGGGTTCGCGGATGAGCGTGATCGCGGCAACGCGGGCCCGCACGGCAGCGATCACCTGAGCCGGTGCGTGGAGATGGTGGGCGATCCTGACGGGCCGGTCCTGGGCCACGCGGAACGCGTGGACCGCGAAGCTGTTCGCCGAGCGTGGGAATCCCTCGATGACGATGTCGACGTGTGGATCGAAAGGCTCACCGTGTCCACGGAGCCGTGCGACGGGAAGTGCGAGCGTCGGCGATCGCGCCAGGATGGTCTTCCCCTCGTACAGCAGACGGTTCGCAGCGTTCCGGACCGCGGGCATCGCGGTGGAACCCTAGCCGCGAGCAGCAGCTGCAACAACAGGATGCTCGAGCGCGGACGTCATACGTCGTCGATCGCCAACCGATACGCCGCAACCAACCGCCGGGCCGTCTCGTTCGGAGTCAGACCTCGTGTCCGCTCGCGACCGGCTGCGATCAAGCGTGCGCGGAGGGTGCCGTCGTCGAGCAGTCGCAGCATCGCATCCGTCCACCCTGCGACGTCGTCGGGATCGACCAAGAGCCCGGCGTCGCCGACGACCTCGGGGAGCGCGGTGGCGGACGATGCGATGACCGGGCAGCCGACGGCCATCGCCTCGGTGAGCGGCAGGCCGTATCCCTCGTACCGCGAGGGATACACGAGCCCCACGGCGCCGGCGAGCAGACGGTCGAGGTCTCCATCGGAGATCCTCCCCAACCGGCGCACGCGGTCGCCCAGGCCGAGCCGGCGGATCGACGTTTCGACCTCGGTCTCGCCGTTGCCCGGGACGGCCGTCAGCACCAGCCGCACATCCGGGTCGTCGCCCGCCACGCCGGCGAACGCCTCCAGCAGGACCGCGTGATTCTTGTGTCGATGGGTCGCGGCGGGGTAGACGAAGTATCGGCCCGCCACCGGTGGCGGATCGGAGCTGTTCGCGTGGTCGGGTCCCGGGAGCACGGGCGCGCTCACGACCAGGACGCGGGCCGGATCGAGCCCGAAGCGATCGAGCACCTGCTGCCGAACGTGATCCGAGGGGGTCATCACGACGGCGGCCGCGCGGGCCGACGACGGCACCCGGGCACGGAGGTAGGCGGCATGCGACCGGGTGAGGACCTGACCGCCCGCCATCGCGCGCAGATCGTGGATCGTGAGTGCGCTCGGCCGGGTCCGGAACCATGGGATCACGTCGTTGGGGTGATGGATCAGCCGGAGGTCCCTGCGCGACGCCTCGCGGGCGAGCCAGGTGGACTCCATCGCGATCCGCAGCGCGCGCGAGGCGCCGTCGATCGGCGCGACCGCCGTCGGGTATCGTGCGGTGAGCTCACCGTGGGCGGCCGGGAACCGGCGGTTGCAGAGGATCGTGACGTCGACGTCATCGTGTGCCTCGTCGGCAAGCGCCCGGAGGAGCCGGATCGCGTATCGCTCGGCGCCTCCGGCCACGCCCGGCAGGAGCCAGAGGAGATTCATCCCGACGCGGATGCGGCTCACCGCGATGCCTCGATCGCTTCCGCGTAGACCGCGACCGCGAGCTCGGCCGAGCGATCCCACGTGAAGGTGGACGCGCGCGCCCTCGCCGCCGCGCCCAGCGCGGCGGCGAGGGCGCGATCGTCGATCAGCCGCTGCAGCGCCTCGGCGATCGCATCGACGTCGAGCGGATCCACCAGGAGCGCGGCGTCGCCGGCAACCTCCTCGGTCGCCGTCCCCGCCGAGGTCACGACGGCAGCGCCGTTGGCCATCGCCTCGAGCACAGGCAACCCGAACCCCTCCGCGAGGCTCGGATACACCACCGCCGTCGCTCGTGCGTAGAGGACGTCGAGCTCATCGCGCGGCAGGTAACCGAGGGTTCTGGCGCCACCGTGCAACCCGTCGAGCGCGACGTCGACGTCTTCCCTCCACCCCTGCGGGCCGACCAGGATCAACTCGGTGTCGGCGGCGTCGAGCGCGCGGAACGCTTCGATCACGCGATGCAGGTTCTTGCGCGGCTCCACCGTCCCGACGAACAGCACGAAGGGGCGCTCGAGCCGGTATCGCCGTCGGACCTGTTCGCTGAGCTCGGGCTGGGGCGGATGCACGCGGACGCCCAGCGGCACCACACGGAGCCGATCGGCTGTGATGCCCGCGTCCTCACACGCCGCCTTCGTGGCGAGCGACGGGCACATCACGAGGCGGGCGTGGCGGCGCGTGAGCTCCAACCCCCTCAGGAGCACCCGGCGCGAATGCCACGTGTAGTGGTGGGGGTACGTGAGGAACGCGAGGTCGTGGACGGTCGTCACGAGCGGCGCCTTCGACGGCGGCACGACGTAGCCCGCGTCGTGCACGACGTCGACGCGACCCGTGGCGCGTTCGACGCTCGGCGTCCGGAGCCATTGCCAGGACTCGTACAGGACGCGGCGGGGCAGTGGGAACCGACGGATGGGCACGGGGGGAGCGAGCCCAGCGGCGGGTGGCCGGCGGTGCCACGCCGAGACGCCCACGAGCTCCAACCCGTCGCGGGCGGTCAACGCCCGCAGCAGCTCGACGGTCGCGACGGCGATCCCGCCGGGCACGATATGCCAGGATTGTTCGACCGTGACGCCGACGCGCATCCCCGATGTGCTAGCGGGCACGATCGCATGCGTCTGTTGGCCGGATCACGGTTGGTACTCTAGCGAGCGCCGCCGGGACCGCTTCCTTCGCGGCGCACGTCTGGTCGAACCAGGAGGTCCGGTGCGCGTTTCCTTCGTCAACCTCTTCTATCCGCCCGATGTCGCCCCGTCGGGTTCCTTCGTCGCTTCCGTGGCGGAGCACCGGGCCGCGATGGGCGATGAGGTGACCGTTATCTGTGGCAGCGGCGCGTACTTGGGGCGTGCGGCGACACGCGCGTCGACGTCCGCAGCCAAGACGGGGTTGCCGGTGGAAGGCCCCCGCGTCATCCGGGTGTGGACCCCGGGTCTGGGGAAGGCGAGCACCGCGTATCGTCTCGCCGACTACCTCTCGTTCCTGGCAGGTGCCGTGATGCGGCTGGTCGTTTCGCCGCGACAGGATGTCGTCGTCGCGCTCACCAGCCCCCCGTACGCGTTGATCCCCGCCGTCGTCCATCGGCTGGTGCACCCGCGCGCGCGGGTCGTCTACTGGTCGCACGACGTCTACCCGGACGCCGCCGAGGAGTACGGCACGATCCGCGCAGGCGGAGCCGTGTCGCGCATCTTGCGATCGGTCCAGCGCTGGCTGCTCCGGAAGACCGACCACGTGATCGCCCTCGACGAGGCCATGCTCCGACGCACGCTCGCGCATGCGCGCGATGGCCTCCCGGCGGGCTCCGTGATCCCGAACTGGGAGCCGATGTCCCTGTTCCCGCGGGGAGAGGATCCGGAGCCGTGGAAAGGCTACGAAGCGCCGGAGCTGGCCGGGCGCTTCGTCGTCCTGTACCTCGGCAACCTCGGCTACGGGCATCCGACGAGCACGATCACGGGTGCTGCCGAAGCCCTGGCGGAGGACGGCGACGTGACCTTCCTGTTCGTCGGCGGTGGCGTTCGGTATCCGGAGCTCGCCGAGGAGGCGAGGCGTCGGGGTCTGGATGACGTGGTGTTGCGGGGCTACGTTCCCAAGGAGGTGACGCCGAGCGTTCTCGCCGGCGCCGGGTGCGCGTTGATCTCGCTCGACGACGCATCGCGGGGGATCATGAGCCCCTGCAAGCTCCATGGGGCGCTCGCGAGCGGGCTTCCCGTCGTCTACGTGGGCCCCGTCGGAACCAACGTCGACGAGGCGATCGAGCGGTACGCCTGCGGTTCCTCCCTCCGCCACGGTGATGTCGAGGGTCTGGCCGATTTCGTTCGTCGACTCCGCGATGATGCTGATCTGGCGGCGGAGCTATCGCGGAACGCGCGGCGCGCGTTCGAAGACGCGTACTGCGACGACCGGACCCTCCCACTGTTCGACGAGCTCTTCGAGCACCTGCGCGAACCCAGGGCGCTCTGGTCCGTGCGGACGGATCGGGGCCGGGCGTGATGGCTCGTGGAGAACCTGAGGAGTTCCGAAACGGAGGAGGCGACCGGACGGCTGCCCGAGGGACCCTTGTTACACTCGCGCTGACCTGCGCGTTCTTCCGTCCCGCCGTCTGAGGAGCACCCCATCGCGACCGCAGCCCGAGCCACGGAACGGACGTCCGAGCCGCCGCACCTGCGGCTGCGACAGCGTCTCCGCGAGCTGTGGGACTACCGGGAGGTTCTGCTCAACCTCGTCCGCAAGGAGCTCAAGGTCAAGTACATCGGCTCCGTGCTCGGGGCGGTCTGGTCGCTCCTCAATCCGGTGGTGTTCCTCGCGGTCTTCACCTTCGTCGCGAAGGTGCTTGGGGCGTCCGTCGACGATTACCCGGTCTTCCTGCTCAGCGGGTTGCTCGCGTGGAACCTCTTCGCCGTCTCGCTCAGCACGGGTGCGCAATCCGTCGTCGCGAACGCCAATCTGGTGAAGAAGGTGTACTTCCCGCGCGAGATCCTTCCGCTCGCGACCGTCGGTGTCGCGCTCGTGGACTTCGTGCTCCAGTCGATGGTGTACTTCGCGTTCCTCGTCGTGATCCGGTACGGGTTCGTCCTCGGCTCGATCTGGCTCTATCCGTTGGCCTTCGTCGCGCTCTTGCTGCTCACGGTGGCCGTGACGTTCTGGGTCTCCTCGATGAACGTCCGCTACCGCGACCTTCAACACCTGATCGGGCTCGCGTTGCTGGTGTGGTTCTGGCTGACGCCGATCGTGTACGCGGCAGGGAAGACGCACGCGCAGATCGTGGCCCCCGGGCACAGATGGGGCTGGCTCTTCTGGCGGATCTACCTGCTCAACCCCACGGCATGGATCGTCTTCGGCTTCCAGCGAGCGTTGTACCACTCACCCGACGCGAACAAGGCCCTTGCCCCATTCACCGCGCAACAGCTGGGGGTTGGGCTCTGCGTCGTGATCGTGATCCTGCTGTTCCTGCTCTACGCGACGTGGCGGATCTTCTTCGGGCTGTCGGGTGATTTCGCGGAGGAGCTGTGAGATGAGCATCGCGATCGAGATCGCCGACGTCTCGAAGCGCTTCCGTATGTATCGGGAGAAGCCGAGTTCGTTGAAGCAACGCATCCTGTCCGGACGCGTCCGCGCGGAGGATTTCTGGGCGCTCCGGGACGTGTCCTTCGATGTGGCCGAGGGCGAGTTCTTCGCGCTGATCGGGCAGAACGGGTCAGGGAAGAGCACCCTGCTGAAGGTCATCGCCGGGATCCTGCGACCGAGCGAGGGGGTCGTGCGGCAGCGGGGCCGCATCGCAGGGCTGTTGGAGCTCGGGGCCGGGTTCCATCCAGAGCTGACGGGCAGGGAGAACGTGTACCTGAACGCGGCGTTCCTGGGTCTGTCCCACCGCAAGACGGACGCCGTGTACGACGACATCGTGGAGTTCGCCGAGCTCCGCGAGTTCATGGACACGCAGGTGAAGTTCTTCTCCTCGGGGATGCTCGTGCGGCTCGGGTTCGCCTGCGCCGTCCATGTCGACCCGGAGGTGATCTTGATCGATGAGGTGCTCGCCGTCGGCGATGAAGCGTTCCAGGCACGGTGCCTCGACCGCGTTCGGACCTTCCAGAAGGAAGGTCGCACGATCGTGCTCGTCACCCATGCGCTGGACATGGCGCGGCAGCTGTGCGACCGCGCGGCCATGCTCGATCACGGGGTGATCCACGCGATCGGCGGCCCCGACCAGGTCGTCCGCGAGATGCGGCGCACGATCTCGAAACACGACCTCGAGTTCGCCCGCGAGGAGGGATCGCGGGAGATCGAGATCCTGGGTGGCTCGCTCCACCGGGGCGCCGATCCCTTGGCCGGAGCCCTCGCGCCCGGCGAATGCGTGACGCTGCAGGTGGATCTCAAGGCCAACGAGCCGGTCGACGACCCGGTCGTGTCCTTCGCCCTGCACGACGGGGCGAACAACTTCGTCTTCGGGAGCGACACGGCGCAACACGGCCTCGCGCTCGGCCGGGTCGACGGTAAACGTCGCGTCCGGTTCCAGCTCGGCCCGGTGCCGTTCACGGGGGGCCAGTACTGGGTGACGGTCGGGGTCCACTCGCGCGACAACCAGCGCGTCTACCACGTCCAGGATCAGCGCTACTCCTTCGAGGTTCGGCAGACCGAGGGTCGAAGGGATCAGACGTACGTCCCGGTCACGGCGGAGGTCGAAGACCTGTGAACGGCGAACCGAACGGGATCGTCCAGGAGAAAGGCGGTCGAACGATGTTGATCGGGCTCATCCTGACCTCGGTGGTCCTCGCCGGGTTCGCGCAGATCACGCTGAAGACGGGCGTCAACCATGTGACCGGGACGTCCGGTGGTGAGCTCCACCTGAGCGCGGGCAGCCTCCGGTCGCTGCTGTCGTCGCCCGTCGTCTGGGGCGGACTGGTCCTGTTCGGGCTATCGGCGATCGTCTGGCTGTTCGCCCTGTCGCGCGCTTCGCTCTCGTTCGCCTACCCGTTCGCGGCCCTCAGCTACGTCTTGATCCTCGTGTTCTCCGTGCTGGTGCTGCACGAAACCGTCCAGCCGATCCGGTGGCTCGGCGTCGCGCTCATCGTCGCCGGCATCGTGCTCGTCGCGCAGACACCGCACACGTGAGCGGAAGCGTCGCGGCACGATGAAGGCGGTCGTTCTGGTCGGTGGGTTCGGGACCAGGTTGCGTCCGCTCACCGAGACGGTCAAGAAGGAGCTGCTCCCGCTCGTCGACCGGCCGATCCTGGACCATGTCCTGGACCACCTCGCTCGACACGGCGTGCACGAGGTGATCCTGTCGTCGCCGTATCTCGAGGCGGCGTTCGATCCGTTCATCGAGGCCCGGCAGGGCGACCCGGCGATCACCTGGATCACCGAGGCGGCGCCGCTCGGGACCGGCGGCGCGATCGTCAACGCGCTCGGCTGCATCACGTTGACGACGCACGGGCGTTCGGCTTGGTGGCGACCGACGAGCGCGGTCGGGTCGTCGAGTTCCTCGAGAAGCCGCTCGATCCGATCCCCGGTGACGTCAACGCGGGCACGTACATCCTCGATCCGGCAGTCCTCCGGCCGTGGGGCGCCGATCGCGAGATCTCGATCGAACGCGAGATCTTCCCGTCCGTGATCGCGAGCGGTGGGCCCGTGTTCGGGTTCGTCGCCGATGCCTATTGGCTGGATCTGGGGACGCCCGAGAAGTACCTGCAGGCCCATTTCGATCTGCTCGACGGGAAGGTCCACGGCGTTGCGTACGAGGCGCCGTGGATCGCCCCGACGGCGGTCGTGGATCCGGAGGCGCGGATCGGACGGTGGGTCGCGATCGGCGCCGAGGCTCGGGTCGCGCCCGGCGCGCACGTGGACGACTCGGTCGTCCATCCCGGCGCCGCCGTGGGCACCGCGGCTCGCGTGCTTCGAACGATCGTGGGCCCGGGCGCCCACGTCGGCGCCGGGTCCAGCGTGAAGGACTGCGTCCTGGGAGCCGGCGCGCGGATCCCAGACGCTCTTTCCCTTTCGGGCCAGCGGCCGACTCAATGGGCTCCCGGCAACCGTCGATGGTTGAGGACTCCGGCGCGTGGCGCCGGACGGATCCAGGGGATGGGATACCCGGACGATGCGACGACGCCTCTGCATGCTCCTCGCGGCCGCCCTGATCGGCACGCTCACGCTTTCCATGGGTCGCGTGCCCGCCGGCGCGACCGGGTCGATCACCTTCTACGGCTCGGGTGACGGCCACGGGCTCGGGCTGTCGCAATGGGGAGCCTACGGGCTCGCGAACATGGGCTGGGGGCATCGGAAGATCCTCACGCACTTCTACCGGGGAACCCGCGTGGGTGCGGCGACGCCGCTCCCGCCGACCATCCGGGTCGGGCTCACCACCCAGCGGACCGTGGTCCATCTCACTGCCCAGGTGCACCGGGTGCGTCTGTGGATCGGGGCGCCATCCTCAGGCAGGTTGCTCGGATCGATCAAGCCCGGTGACACGTGGGCCGTGCGGAGCAAGCAGGACGCGTACGCGGTCCGCAACGCGACGGGCGTTCTGGTCGGCGGCCACACGTGGGGCTCCCCGTTGAAGGACCTGTTCCTGACGTATGCCGACACCGGCGCCCGTGTGTTCATCCCCGAGGCCGACTCGATCTGGTACGACGGATTCGCCTACGCGCGCGGGACGATCGAGTTCAACCTCACGTCGTGCGGCGGAACCGACGGCTGCTCCGAACGCCTGATCGCCCGGCTCGGGCTCGAGCGCTACCTCGACGGCTTGGGGGAGGTTCCCGCGTCGTGGCCGATGCAGGCGATGGAAGCCCAGGCGGTCGCGGCGCGCTCGTACGCGGTCTACGCGATCCGGCATGACGGGATCCGGCCGGACTGCAACTGCGATCTGACCGACGGCTCGAGCGACCAGACCTACATCGGATACGACCGGGAGTCCGGGACCGACGGGGACCGGTGGGTCGCCGCGGTCGCGGCGTCGCGGGGCCAGATCGTGACCTATCGCGGAGCAGTGATCCAAGCCTTCTACGCCGCGTCGGACGGCGGCCACTCGGACAGCGTCCAGGACGTGTGGCACGGAGGGGATCCGGCTTACGCCATCCCGTGGCTGACCGGCGTGTGCGATCCCGGCGAGTGGACGGGTGCTAACCCCTGGAAGGCCTGGACGGTGAGCGTCGACACGGCGGCGTTGACCGCGCGTCTCGGTCCCTACACCGGACCGATCGGCACGGTCAGCACGTTCTCGCACATCTCGCGCGCAGATGGAGGGCGGATCATGACCGCGGTCGCGGTCGGCACCACCGGGTCCCATACGGTCACCGGGGCCGAGCTGCGTGCGGCGCTGGGACTGCCGGATGACCGCGTGTGGATCAACAGCGACCGCATCGTCAAGGGCGGGATCCGCACGGCGTACGACGCGCTCATGTGCGCGCCGGGGCTCCCGACGTCGCCGCAGACCGCCGTCCCGGGTGGGGCGGAGCAACAGTTCCGGACAGGGGGGCTCTACCGCAACGGTCATCGGAACATGACCGTCTGGCTCCGGGGCGCCGTCGATGACGAGTATCGCGCGGTC
The DNA here is from genome assembly GCA_005883885.1 of Actinomycetota bacterium. Lineage (GTDB taxonomy): Bacteria > Actinomycetota > UBA4738 > UBA4738 > HRBIN12 > AC-51. Next base: position 12,207 of record VAYF01000148.1, read on the forward strand.
GGCTCGGGCGGCGGTGTGTTGGGCGTGCCGGTGAGCGATGTCCTCGTGCTGGGGACCACGTCCAACCGAACCTCCCCGCTCTCGAGCGGATCGATGTCCTGCGCATGCAAGCGGATCGATTTCGCGGGCGGTCGCGTGTACTGGAAGCAGGGCATCGGGGCCCACGCGCTCTGGGGACCGGTCCTCACGACCTATCTCGGAGCCGGAGGGGCGGCAGGCTCGCTGGGCTTCCCGACGACCCGCGTCCTGCCGCGTGTCGGCGGTGGCGAGCGAGCCGTGTTCGAGCGCGGTCGCGTGGTGTGTCCCGCCGGCGAGCCCTGCGCGGTCGTACCGAGCTAGCAGCCGTCGCCGAGCTTGCCTTCGGGTGCGTTGTTGGTGCATGCGAACGAGTCCACGAACCCCTGTGACAACGTCACGGCCTGCTGTGCGGTGATCGAGGCGGGACACGTGAGGAGCTTGTTCCAGGCCGTGAGCGCGAAGCCCGTCCCGTTCGGAAGGTCGGAGTAGGGGATCAGGTACGTGGCGTGGTTCCCTGTGGCGACCGGCCCGAGCGCGTTGACGACGTCGGGTTTGATCCCGCCGTCTCCCGACGGCCGGTAGTACATGATCACGGAACCGTGCTCCAACGTGTGGACGGCCTGCGTCTCCGCCACGGGCGTGATGTAGACGCGAGGCGTCCCCGGCAGGGGCGAGGGGTCGTGATAGCCGGAGGTCGCCGGATGATCCGGATACGTGTAGGACTGACCGGACGCAAGGTGCAGACCGCCGGGGGCGGAGGCCGCGGGGGTCTGCACCCCCGAGCAGTGCGCCGCTTGCGCCGCGGCCACGGCGTCGGCGGAGAGTGGTTTCGCGGCGCCCGCACGAGTCAGGAAGGACACGACGACGAGCAGGACGACGGCGACGGTCGCGAAGATCAGCGCCCGGCGGACCGCCGCGCGGCGAGCGGCACGCTTGCGCCCGGCCTCGCGCGCGCGACGCGCTTCGTCCTTGCGCTCGCGACGTTCGAGGTTGGCCCCCCCTCCCGTGGGGGAGGCGGTCGCGGCCGCCCGCTTCGCGGGCGGCCGCGACCGCTTCTTCTTCGTTGCCATCACGCGGGGGGTACGAAACTCGCGGGAACGGGGTTCGGGACCTGGTCCGCGGAGCCGAACGCGAGGACGATCACCAACTCATCGTTGAGGGGGATCTGCGTGGGGTCACCCGTCCACTCCTTGCCGTTCACGTACGCACGCAGGGTCTGATCGCCCGCGGCGCATTTGTCGCCGAGGCAGTCCTTCGTGAGGTAGACGCCCCAGACGTCGAAGAACTGCCCCAGCACCGGCTGGAAGGTGGGATCGGCGGACTCGATGTGGATCACGCCGTCCGTGGCGTGCGTGTGCAGCGGCGAGAACACGTTGGCGGCCGGGTTGTACCCGATCCCGGCCGCGACCGGGAACTGCTGCCCGTCGACGTAGATCAGAAGGTTCGCGTGATGGTGCAGCGTGGCGCCGAGTTGCGGCAACGGGCTGATCGCGCTGAGCCGCGCGAGCCGGTCGTTCGCCTGCGCGATGTTGTCCGGCCACGGGGGAGCCGTCCGGAGGATCCCGGGTAACGTCGCAGGGTCCGGCAGTTTGAGGCTCACCGAAGGGCTGGTGCTGTTGCTCGCGGCGTTCGTGCCGCCGCCCTGCGAGACCGCGAACACGATGGCGCCGGCGACGACGCCGCCCACGCTTCCTGCCGGCGATCCGGCGCTCGAGCTCGATGCGCTCGCGGCGCGCCTGCTCCTTGCGTTCCGCCTTCGTCTGTCGGCGGTCCTGATCGTGTTGCGCCACTCGGGTCCTCTCAGCCGGACTTCGCTCGGTCGATGGTCCAAGGGTAACGGACGTCGCGCTCACGACGCCGGGGCGCGCGCTGCAACGTTGTTGCGCGTCGCTCGCCGGGTTCCTATGCTCGCACCGCCTTCCCCGGCGATCGTCGGCGCCCGCGGCCGACCGGAGCATGAGGGGTGGTCCATGGCGGAAACGGAGCAGGGCCGGATGGTGCGGGTACCCGATGCGCACGGCAGGAGTGGCCTCGACGGCTACTTCGGGATCACCGATCGCGGATCGACGGTTCGGACCGAGATCGCCGCCGGCGTCACCACGTGGCTGACGATGGCCTACATCCTGTTCGTCAACCCGGCGATCCTCGGGGCCGTCAAGGACAGCCAGGGCGTGAGTCTCACGTTCCCGGAGGTCCTCACGGTCACCGCACTCGTCGCAGGGGTGATGACGCTCGCGATGGGGATCTACGGGAAGTATCCCTTCGCGCTCGCCGCGGGCCTCGGGCTCAACGCGTTCGTCGCGTTCTCACTGGTCGGGACCCTCGGGCTCACGTGGCCGCAGGCGATGGGCGTGATCGTCGCCGAGGGGATCTTGATCACGATCTTCGTGTTGACGGGTCTGCGCGAGTTGATCCTCAACGCGATCCCGATGGATCTGAAGCGCGCGATCGGGATCGGCATCGGGCTGTTCATCGCGTTCATCGGCCTGGTTAACGCCGGTGTCGTGGTGCAGGCGCAGCCGGGGCCGGTTCCGCCCGTCACGATCGTCGCGGACTTCCGGTCCTGGTCGCTCGCGCTCTTCGTCTTCGGTCTGTTCCTGACGAGCGCGCTCGTCGCGCGACGCGTCAAGGGCGCGCTGCTGATCGGGATCGTCGCGACGACGATCGTCGCGACGATCGTGAACGAGGTGAAGCACCTGGGCGTGTTCACCGACGGCTCCGCGGCGTGGCCCGGCTTCGCGCACCTCACGGCGTCGCCGAACTTCTCGCTGGTCGGGAAGTTCAGCTTCGGATTCTTCAGCTCGCTCGGCTTCTGGACCGCCGCGGCGATCGTGATCTCCGTGATGCTGTCGGACTTCTTCGACACGATCGGCACGGTGATCGGGATCGGCGGCGAGGCGAAGATGCTGGACGCCGACGGGCGTCTCCCCGGGATCAAGCGCGTCCTGCTGGTCGACTCGCTGGCCGCGGTGGCGGGGGGCGCGGCTTCCGCGTCGTCGAACACCACCTATATCGAAAGCGCGTCCGGTGTCTCCCAGGGAGGACGCACGGGTCTGACGTCGGTCGTCGTCGGCGTGCTGTTCCTGCTGTGCATGTTCTTCTCGCCCATCGCGGGCATCGTCCCGTCGGTGGCGACGGCGCCGATCCTGGTGATCGTCGGGTACTACATGATGACGCTGGTGAAGGACATCGACTGGGCCGATCCGGGGATCGGGATCCCGGTCTTGCTCACGATCGCGCTGATGCCGTTCACGTACTCGATCACGAACGGGGTGGGCGCGGGGTTCCTGTCCTACACGGTGATCGCGGTCGTTCGTGGCAAGGCGAGGGAGGTCCACCCGCTGATGTACCTGGTGTCGGCGATCTTCGCCTGGTACTTCATCCACGGCGTCGTCGGCTAGTTGTAGTTCCTCAACACGTTGTTCAAGAGGTGAGAGCCTCCCTGCTCGTCAGGGTCTAATCCGCGAGCAAGGAGGCTCTCGTGACTCATGCTAGGGCGAAGCTCACCGTGGCAGGCAGGTTGCTCCTGGTGGAGCGGGTGCTCGAGCTCGGCTGGACGGTGACGATGGCCGCCGAAGCCCAGGGGTGCTCGGCCGCCACCGGCTACAAATGGCTGAGACGGTTCCGGGCCGAGGGCCACGGTGGGCTGCAGGACCGTTCGAGCCGTCCCCTCCGCTCGCCCACGCGGCTGTCCCATGCCCGCGAGCAGGCGATCTTGCAGCGACGCAGGTCCACGCTCGAAGGGCCCCACCAGATCGCGTGGGCACTCGGCGAGGCACCTTCCACGGTGCACCGGGTGCTCCGCCGCCTCGGCGCGCCGCGGCTCGCCGACATCGACCGACCGACCCGGGTGGTGGTGCGCTACGAACGGGAACGACCCGGCGAGCTCGTGCACGTGGACATCAAGAAGCAGGGCCGGGTCCCAGCGGGTGGAGGCTGGAGGATGCTCGGCCGAGCGGCCGCGTCCAGCAGGCATCGAGGCGACGGCTACGACTTCATCCACGCGGCGGTCGACGATCGCTCACGCCTGGCCTACGCCGAGATCCTGCCCGATGAGCGCAAGGAGACCGCCTCGGCGTTCATCACCAGGGCGATCGGTTTCTACGCCGACCACGGCGTATCCGTGGAGCGGGTGCTCACGGACAACGGTTCGTGCTACCGCTCACGGGAGTTCGCTCGGGTCCTCGCCGATGCTGGCGTCGCCCACCGTCGGACCCGCCCCTACCGCCCGCAGACCAACGGCAAGGTCGAGCGCTTCAACCTGACGCTGAAGTGGGAGTGGGCCTACGCCCGGCCCTACGAGACGAACGCGTCACGCGCCGCAGAGCTCGAGCGGTGGCTGCACCACTACAACTACCATCGACCCCACATGGCGCATGCAGGCAGGTCACCGATCACGGTCGTGAACAACGTCCCGAGGAAGCACACCTAGGACTCGGGGGTCCAAGCATCCTCGCCAGCATCGGGCTGCCGTTCCTGGCTCGCTCCCGTGCTGAACGCGGTTCCGAGGTGGACCTTGGATCGGAGGTCGGTGTTCTCGAGTTGAAGATCCGAGATCTGTCGCTTCAAAGCCCTTCGCCGGCCCCAGCTACCGCGGAGGAGGCCCAACCCAAGCATCACCAAGACCACGGCGAGCGCTCCGAGGAGGGCCGCTGCCACCACCAGTTGGGGCTGCGAGAGGCTGAATGAACCACCGAGGAGATTCACAGACTGGCTGGGCGCCGTGGTGAGGTCGTTCTCCACCACGTAGTCGGCCACGAGGCCGGCAGCTCCCAGACCGAGCAGGATGAGGAGCGATCCCATCGCGATCACCTCCCGTTTCCGGGTTTGGCTCAGCCCGTGCCGATCGATGCTCACCGGAAGGACACAGGGCCGGGCCGCGCGAAGCGACGACCGCTCCACACGAGCCATACCGGAACCAGCACCGCGCCGATCGTCAGGAGCAGGACGTCTTGCACGTCGCCGACCTCGGCGACGTGCAAGACCGCGAGCGCGAGCGCCGCGGTCCCGAGGACCAACGTGAACAGCTCCCAGCCTCTGCCGGGCACATGCGCGAGCGCTGCCGCGCGAGCGAAGACCAGCATCCCTATCCCGATCGCGACGAAGGCCGCGACCTCCAACGCATCCTGGACCATGTCGCTCGTGAACATGATCGCGCTCGTCGTCTCGGTCGAGTAGTCGTGCGTGGCCAGGAGGCCTACGGCTCGATGCGCTCCGAGCTGCGCGACGCTCCCGACGATCCACAACGTTGAGCCGGTCACGATCGCCGCAACGGCGATCCTCGTGAGTGGCAGGTCGCGTCCGATCAGGTCCCGGACGAACATCGCCGACACCATGAGACAAAGGAACCCGACCGCGGCGATCCCGATGTACAGACGCTCCTAGTGCAAGGTCGTGACGAACCACGCCATGAACTGCCGCTGCGCCTCCGCCACCGGGACGCTCGGACCTGGAGTCGGCTTCGTCGCCATCGTCACGCCGTGCGTCGCCAGTCCGTACCACGCGGCCGCGATCGCGAAGCTCGCGGCCCCGAGGTATCCCACACGGCTCGCGGTCCCGCCTGTGCCCCGCTCCGCGGTACCGGTCCGTTCGGTCGTCGTGGTCGCCATCCCGCCCTCCTCTCGATCGATGACGCGATCGTAGGGATGCGGTTCGCGCAGGTCGTCGGGGGTGGCCCCGGTCTTGGTTCAGGGCTAGCCCCGATGCCGGGAGTGTGTTCGAATGACACGATCCTGGCGATGGCACGACGGGTCTTGATCGTTGACGACAGCGCCGGGTTCCGCGCCCAGGCGCGCGCGCTGCTGGTCGCTGCCGGCTTCGACGTCGTGGGCGAGGCGGGTTCGACGTCGCTCGGCGCCTGCTCCAGGATCCGGATCCGCCAGCGATCATCCTGATCTCGAGTCGCGAAGCCTCGGACTACGGCGGCGGTATCGATCGCAGCGGTGCCAGCGGCTTCATCTCGAAGGCCGACCTGTCGGCCCGCGCGCTGGAGATCCTGCTCGACGGGATGGATCGATGACCGGACGACGATGGGCGCTCGTGCTCCTGGGCGTCGTCGGCGTGATGTGGGCTCTCGGCGGCGAGTGGATCAACATCCGCCACGGGATCCAGGAGAACCACTTCCTGGACGCCATGGTCGGACTCAGCTATATGGCGGCCGGCATCGTGGCGCTCGATCGTCGTCCCGGCAACGCCATCGGGAAGCTGATGATCGCGTACGCGGCCATGTGGTTCCTCGCCAACTGGGGGAACCTGGCGGTGCCCGTCCTGCCCGTGCTCGGTCTGATCGCGAACGACACGAGCACGGTGTTCCTCGGCCACATCGCGCTCGCATACCCCAGCGGGCGCGTCCACGCGAGGTTCGACCGATCCGTCCTCGCCACGATCTACGTCGCCATGTTCGGCACGGCACTCGTGATCCTCTTGACGTTCGCGCCGCGGGCGTTCGGCTGCACGCAGTGCGAATGGGAGCCAGCGCTGTTCGCGAGCCGGACGGTCTTCCGAGGCGCGCAGACGCTGAGCGAACGGGTCGGCGTGGTGCTGACGCCGCTATTCTTCGCCGCGATCGTCCTCCGGTGGAGGCGAGCCTCCCGAGCCGAACGGCGGGATCTCGCGCCGCTGTGGGTCGCGGTCTCGCTCCTCGCTCTGAACTTCCTGTTGGCGTCGTTCGCCAACCCGAACTACAGCGGCGACCCGTTCGCGTACCTGTTGTGGGAGCTCCGAGGGCTCCTCGAGATCGCCGTGCCGTGCGTGTTCCTCTGGGGACTGCTGTCGACGCGCCTCGCGCGGAGCGCCGTCGGTGATCTCGTGGTGGAGCTTGAGCGACCCTTGCCGCCGGGTGGCTTGCGGGACGCGCTCGCGCACGCGCTCCGAGACCAGTCGCTCGGCGTCGCGTACGCGATCGAAGGAGCCGACCGCTGGGTCGATGCAGAGGGCCGAGCGATGTCGCTGCCGGAAGGAGATGCCGGCGGCGACGGTCGCGTAGCCACGTTCGTCGAGCCCGACGGCGAACGGTTGGCGGCCCTGATCCACGACCCGGCTCTCGACGAAGGTCTCGTCCGCGCCGCCGGCGCGGCTGCCGGGATGACCATCCAGAACGAGCGACTGCGTGCCCAGGTGCGAGCGCAGCTCGAAGAGGTCATGGCGTCGCGACACCGGATCGTTGAGGCGGGCGACCGGGAGCGTCGCCGGGTCGAGCGCAACCTGCACGACGGCGCGCAGCAGCGGCTCGTCACGATCTCGCTCGAACTGGCGATGCTGCAACAGCGGCCAGACCTCGATCCCGCGACGCTCGAGGGCCTCGAACAGGCATCCAACGAGCTTCGGTCGGCGATGAGCGAGCTACGCGAGCTTGCCCGTGGGATCCACCCGGCGATCCTCACCGAAGAGGGACTCGGCGCGGCCGTCGAGTCCGCGGCAGGCCGATCTGCCGTCCCGGTGCAGGTCCACATCGATCTCAACGGGCGCATGCCGGAACCGGTCGAGGCGACCGCCTACTTCGTCGTGACCGAGAGCCTCGCGAACGTTGCGAAGTACGCGCATGCGTCGAGCGTCCGCGTGGAGGTCGCCAGACGGGACGGAACGCTCCACGTCGAGGTTTCCGACGATGGGCAGGGCGGGGCGGACATCGGTCGCGGTTCGGGCCTCCGCGGGCTCGAGGATCGTGTCGCGGCCGTCGGCGGCCGTCTCAGGATCGAGAGCCCCATGGGGAGCGGCACCCGTGTGGTCGCGGAGATCCCGAGCGATGCCTGAACGCTCCGGCGTCCCGAAGACGTTCCTGATCGCTGACGTGCGAGGCTATACCCGGTTCACCGACGAACATGGTGACGAAGCCGCCGCGAACCTGGTCGAGTCGTTCGCCAGACTGACCGAGAAGACGGTCTCCGCCTGGCGGGGAAGCGTCGTCGAGCTCCGCGGTGACGAGGCGCTCGCCGTGTTCGACTCATGTCGTGCGGGGATCCGGACCGCCACGGAACTGCAAGCGGCATACGTCCGGGGAGAAGACGGGATCCCGATCCCGGTCGGCATCGGCCTCGACGTGGGGGAGGCCGTTCCCTTCGGCAAAGGGTTCCGGGGGGCAGCGCTGAACATGGCCGCTCGGCTGTGCGGGATCGCCGCGGCAGGAGAGATCCTCGCCACGCGCGAGGTCGTTCACCTGGCAGGCCGCATGGACGGCGTGACGTTCGAGGATCGCGGAGCGGCCCGGCTCAAGAACATCGAAGACGCCGTCGGGATCGTCCGCGTGGTGCCGGAGGGCGACGACCCTTCCTCCGCGTTCCGATCCGCCGAGAGCACTGATGAAAGGCCGATCCGCGTCGTGCTGGCCGACGATTCGGTGCTCTTCCGCGAAGGGGTCGCCCGCGTCCTGGGCGAGACCGGGTTCTCCGTCGTGGGCCAGGCGACGGACGCCGACGAGCTCTTCGACCTCGTCGCTCGCGAGCAACCGGATCTGGTCGTGACGGATATCCGGATGCCGCCGAGCCATTCGAACGAAGGACTCATCGCCGCCCAGCGGATCCGATCCGAGTACCCGAACGTGGCCGTGGTGGTCCTGTCCCAGTACGTCGAAACCCGACATGCGATCAAGCTGCTCCAACGGTCGCCGGAGCGGGTCGGGTATCTGTTGAAGGATCGTGTGTCTGATATCGCGGAGTTCGCCGGCACGATCCGGCGAGTCTCGCGCGGCGGTTCCGCGATCGACCCGGACGTCGTCGCGCAGCTGCTTCGGCGCGGTGAGGAGGGAAGCGCTCTTGCTTCGCTCACGGATCGCGAACGGGAGCTCCTCGGGATGATGGCCGAGGGCCGCTCGAATCAAGCGATCTCGGAGGTCCTGTTCTTGTCGCCGAAGACGGTGGAAACGCACGTCGGATCGATCTTCGCGAAGCTGGGGCTGGTGCCTACGGCCGACGACCACCGACGTGTGCTTGCGGTGCTGATGTATCTGCGCGGCACCTAGTCTCAGGGGGTGCGAGAGGGGAGACTCGAACTCCCCGGCCTCTCGACCATGGCTGTTCCCTTCGGGTCACCCGAAGATGGGAGGAAGGGGTTGCGCGCTGGCCGCTCCACCGAGGTACGGCAGACCGAAGCTGTCCTCTATCGCCCGGAGCAGGCTGTAATGCGAGAGGTTCGGCGTCCCGCCGTAGACCCCCGGGTGCACAGCGGGTCCGATCGCATCCAGGAGTACGTTGAACCGGTTCGGGTAGGGCTTGTCCGCTCCTTCGTCGTACGTCACGAAGATGACGCCGTCGCTCCCGAACGCGGGTGATGCTTCGATCTTGGGGACCTCGCGTTGGAGGAACGCGTCGAACTGTCCGAACTGGTTGTCCGTGCCGCAGGGATCATGGCCGTTCTCACAGTCGTTCGGCACGATGACGTTCAGGTCGCCGACGGCGCCCGAGGCGAGCGCCGAGTCGAGCGCGCTCGTGTCGTTGGGTGCGGTGGAGCCCGAGGGAAGGACGTTCTGCAGGCACGCCTGTTCCGGCGTGATGGCCTCGTCGTAAACCCCACCC
>VAYF01000149.1 GCA_005883885.1 Actinomycetota bacterium
CGGCGCCAGTCCCCCGGTCGCGACGGTCGTCGGCCGCGCGCCCAGCTCGTCCGAGATGCGAGCCACGATCCCATCCACCATGTCTGCCGTTCCGAAGATCAGCGCCGACTGGATGCACTCGACCGTGTTCTTGCCGATCACCGACGGCGGAGCTACCAGCTCGACGCGCGGGAGTCGCGCCGTCCTGGACACGAGGCTCGCGGCCGCGACCTGGATCCCGGGCCCGATCACGCCACCCACGAACTCCCCCTCCGCGGACACGACGTCGAAGTTCGTGCTGGTCCCGAAGTCCACGACGACGGTAGGGCCGCCGAAGCGGGAGAACGCGGCGAGCGCGTTCATCACGCGGTCGGCGCCCACCTCCCGCGGGTTGTCCGTCGCGACGGAGACACCCGTCTTGATCCCCGGCCCCACGATCAGCGGGGCGAAGGTGAGGTAGGCGGCTGCCATCTCGCGGAACGCGGTCGTGAGGTCCGGGACGACGCTCGCCACGCACATGCCCGTCAGATCACGGCGGAGGTCCAGATCACGGTGCTCCAGCAGTCCCGCGAGCTGCAGCGCTAGTTCGTCGGAGGTCTGCTCGGCCCGGGTCGAGAGCCGCCACGTCTGGCGGAGGACCTCGCCATCGAAGACCCCGAGGACGATCTCGGTGTTGCCGACATCGGCTGCGAGCAGCACGGCTGTTCCCCCCGTTCACCGGCCCGACCGCCGGATGCAGCGCCATCGTCGCGGAGACCCGGGGCGCCGCCAACCCGTCGGCTCACCCGGTGGGCGCGGGATGCAGCAGGTTGTCGATCAGTCGGGTGCCGGCGAAGCGAGCCGCCACGATGGCGCGCGACGGCGAGTCGATCGT
>VAYF01000150.1 GCA_005883885.1 Actinomycetota bacterium
CATCGACCACCGCCGCATAGTCGAGCCGGGCGAGCGTCGTGCCGCCGATCTCGCGGGCCATCAACGCCACGAGGACCTGGGCTTCGCGTTCGCCCGCGCGGGCGTGCTCCGCCGCCTCGGTGAGCGCGAGGAACAGGCAGCTCGCCTGCTGCCGCTCCTCGCGCGCGAGGCGCGCGTTCCGGGAGGACACCGCGAGCCCGCTTGCTTCGCGGACGGTCGGACACGCCACGATCGTCACCCCCAGCTCCGGCTCAGCAGCCGTCATACGACGGACGAGGAAGAGCTGCTGAGCGTCCTTCTCCCCGAAGTAGGCGGCGCTCGGCCCCGTCAGGTCGAACAGGCGATGCACCACCTTCAACACGCCCTCGAAGTGCCCCTGCCGAGTCACACCCTCGAACGTCTGCCCGACCGGGCCGGGGTCGGGTGCAGGCAGATCGACCCCCGGCGGGTAGACCTCCTCGACGGACGGTCCCCAGACGAGGTCGACCCCGTCCCGTTCCGTGACCGCGATGTCCGCCGCTTCGTCGCGAGGGTACGTGTCGAGATCCTCGCCCGGACCGAACTGCAGTGGGTTCACGAAGATGGACACGACCACGCGGTCGCGCTCGGACCGTGCGCGCTGGATCAGCGAACGGTGCCCCGCGTGGAGCGCGCCCATCGTGGGCACCAGGCCGACCGAGTCCCCGGCCTTTCGCCAGCCGTCGGTCGCAGCCTGCAGTTCGGCGGCGGTCCTGATCAGGTCCATCGCGCGCTCATCGAACGCCGACCCAGCGATCCAGGACGGCGGCGACCGCCGCCCGGTCGGCTTCGGACAGCCATCCGGCCCCCCCGGCCAGATCGAGCGCAACCCGGCACATCGCGATGTAGGCGGAGACCGTGTCGGGAGCATGTTCGGCGAGCGCTTCGAGGTTCCTCGCGATCGTCATGGCATCGCCGCGGGCCGCCGGACCTGTGAGGGCCGCTGCGGGCCCCAACCTCGCGACGTTGTCGAGCGTGGCCACCTGGAGGGGACGCATCGCGGCCCCAGGATCGGGCACCCCTGCCCCGGCGAACAACCGCTCGGCCACGGCCGTCGTCGCAACGAGGTAGTTCGAGGCGAAGACCGCGGCCGCGTGGTAGAGCGGTCGAAGATCGTCCCGGAGCCGGAACGGCGCCGCGCCCAGCTCGATCGCGAGCCACTCCCCGAGGGCGAAGCCCTCCTCGTCATCGGCCGTCACCGCGATCCGACAGCCGGGGAGGGCGTGGATGGCCCCGGCGATGTCCGGGAAGGTCTGCAGCGGATGGGTCGCCAGGCGGCGTGCCCCCTGCTCGATGAGCGGGAGGAGCACCCCGAGACCGGTGGCGCCCGACAGGTGCGTCACCCAGCTGTCGGCGCGCACGGTCCCGGCCGCCGCGAGCTCGGCGACGACCGGTCCCAACGCGTCGTCGGGGACCCCGAGCAGGAGGAGATCGCCGAGCGCGGCCGTCTCCGCCGGGGGAAGGACCGGAACCCCCGGCAACCACGTCGCGGCTCGCTCGGTCGTCGCTCCCCGCCCGGAGACGGCGGCCACCCGGTGTCCTGCGCGGGTGAGCAGCACGGCGACGGCGGTGCCCACGCGCCCCGCGCCCACCACTGCGACCTTCACGACGCCGACCCTGAGGGACCGAGGGACGGCGCGCTCCATAGGAGCGGCCCGGCCGGACGAGGCGCGCCCGGCGGCAACGTGAGCGGGCGCAGCTCGCCCGCCCGGACGAGCGAGAGCTCGCCGTCCTGCAAGAGGATCACGTCGCCGTCAACGGTGACCGTCGCCTCGATCGTGGCCGCGTCGGTCCGGTCGACGAGCTCAGGGATCCGCAGACCGACCCCGGGGCCCATCGTGATGCGGTAGACACCGCGAACGCCACGATAGAGGCCGAGCACGTACGCATCTCCCGCGTCCGAGGACCAGGTGAGGAACTCGTCGACCAGCAGCGGCTGATGCCGCCTGCCGAACGGGACGGGACCGCTCGGTGACGGGGACCGGTAATAGAGCTGCAAGCCCCGTGCCGGCCCGTAGGGCTGGCCCGCGCCGGGTCGTGGAACCGGCGTGATCAGGAAGTCGCCGCGCGTGGACAGACTCACCAGCGCATGGTCGTCGATGAACCGCTCGGTATAGCCGCTGCCGACGAACACGATCGAGGCGGTCGTCGCTCGCGCGGCCACCACGTAGACGAACGTTCCGTCCCGCGCGATCGTCAGCGGGAGCCCGCACATGGGCCCGTCGTACCTGATGTCGGACGTCCCGAACGACACGAGGTGCGTGGTGATCAGGACGTGCCGGAGACAGCCCTGGGTTCGATCCCCGTAGCGCAGCGAGGTCACGTCCTGGCCGCCGGAGGACCATGTCACCAGATCGCCCGCCCCGACGGGGATCGGGCGGCCTTCCGGCGTTAGGAAGTGCAGGATGCTCGCGACCTGCCGACGCCCTTCGCTCGACGTCACCCCGACCCAGCCGGGGCTGACGCTGGAGGCATCGACGAGGTTCGTCGGCTGCTCGACGTGGGGTCCGGGAGCGACCCGACCGGTCTGCAGATCCCACGTCCACAGCACCCATCCCTGCGGATCCTGCGCCGCGTAGATCAGGGTGCCGTCCAGCCCCGATACCGCGCCGCTGGACGTCGCCGGCGTCGAGCCCGGGGTGTGCGAGCTGATGAAGAGGAACGCGCCGGCCGCCACGGCGGCGACGAGACCGGAGGTGATCCATCCTCGGGATCGAGATCGCGTGCCTCCGGTACTCGATCGCGGCGAAGTGGGATCCACCGAAGACACGTCGACGCGATCCCGGCGTTCCGGGGGCCGGGTCGGGCCGGGAGCAGGGTGACGCGTCTTCGGGGGCGCCGACGAAAACAGGCCGGCCCCGCACTCGGGGCAGCTGCTCGACCGTGTGTCCCCCGTCCAGTCGCAGCGGAGACAGAGCTTGTCGCTCATGGGAGGACCAGCGGTGGGGCGTACGGCCGCGCTCCCTCGCCGTCCACCGCGAGGTCGAGGATCCTCGTCCCATCCGCGAGGATCGGATCCGGGTCGAGCTCCAACAGCGGCAACACCACGAACGAACGTTCGGTCATCCGCGGGTGCGGGATCGTGAGCGCCGGCTCGTTCACGGTGAGCTCGTCGTACAGCAAGACATCGATGTCGATCGTCCGAGGGCCCCAGCGGACCTCGCGCGTCCGACCGAGCTCGGCCTCAACACGGTTGCACGCTGCCAGGACCTCGTGCGGTCCGGCTTGGGTCTCGGCGCGGATCACGGCGTTCAGGTACGGAGGCTGGTCGGGCGGGCCGCCCTCCGCGTCCGTCTCCCAGACCCGGGACGAGACGACCGCACGCACGCCTTCGGCCGCGAGCAGGTCGACCGCCGATTGGAGCGACCGTAGACGGTCACCGAGGTTCGCGCCCAGACCCAGCGTCGCCACGTGCATCGTGCTCAATGGTCCGGGAGCGTCACAGCCGCGGCGACGCCCTGGATCCCGAGGCGCGACGCCGCGTTCGGCTTGTGGACGACCACCGTGGCGCGGAGCACGCGATCGAAGGTCAGACACTCGCGAGCGATGGCATCGGCCATCGACTCGATCAGATCGAACGATCCCCCCGCGACGACGCTTCGGACGCGTTCGGTGACGACGCGATAGTCAGCCGTCGCGTCGATCCGATCGTCGCCGACGTTGATCTCGAGATCGAGGTCCACGACGAACGGCTGCGCCGCGTCCTTCTCCCCGGGCCTGGCGCCGTGAAGACCTTCCACCTCGATGCCGGACAGGAACACCCGCGAGCTCATGCGTTCGGTCCCACCTCCTGCTCGGACGGAGCGGGCGACCCCTCGGCATCGTCCGCCTCTCCCGGTAGGCGGTCCACCCATCCGGGCCGACGTTCGAGCTGGAGCGTCGTGATCCCGCCGTGGTCGTGCGGCGCGCGGAGGTAGCGGGCGCGCAGGTACTCGAGGATCATCACGCCGATCGTGTCGAAGGCGTCGTCGAGGAGCAGATGGCCCGACTCGGGGACGAACCCGAGGGTCGAGGCGGGGATCGCCGCGCTGAGCCGCTCCGCGATCCCCGGATCGACGATCCGGTCCTCGTCCCCGTGCAGCATGAACACGGGTTGCTCCCAGGCGGCCATCGCGTCCTCGAGGCCGGTGACGTCGTCACCGGCCTCGAGGACGGCGCGACCCCGCGCGTACGCGGCGGGGTCACGCCGCCACCGCTCGAGGTACCTATCGACGTCCACGTCGGCGAGCGGCTCGACGTGAGCACGCAGGAGCGCCTCCTCCGCGGCCTCGGGAAGGAGCGGGGCGCCGGTGGGGCCGACGGACCCGAGCAGAACGACCGTGTCCACGTCCATGCCGTCGCCGAAGGCCAGGACCTGCGCGACGCGCCCGCCGCTCCCGTGCGCGACCAGCGCGGGGCGCTCGATCCCGAGATCGCGCAGGCGACCGCGGACCGTGGCCGCCTGCGCTCGCGATCCATCTCCTTCGACACAGGAGAGGTCCGCCGTGAGGACACGGAACCGGGTCGCCAGCAACGGGGCGAGCTGCCGGAACGCATGCCCGCCGAAGGGGAACCCGGGCAGGAGCACGACGGGTTCCCCCTCGCCGCTCACCTCGAACGGCAGCTCGTTCACGGCAACGGCTCCCGGACGACCGCGTCGGCGACCTTGAGGGCCCGGACGGTCGCCTCGACGTCGTGCACACGGACCAGGTCGGCTCCGTGTGCCGCCGCGAGAACGGCGACCGCGAGCGAGCCCTCCAGCCGAGCCGCGGGGTCCTCGACCCCGGTGAGCGTCCCGATGAAGCCCTTGCGGGATGCGCCGACCATGACCGCCGCGCCCAGCATCCGGAGCGTCGGAACCGCGCGCAGCAGCGCCAGGTTGTGCTCCGCGGTCTTGCCGAACCCGATCCCAGGATCGATACAGGTTCGCTCCTCGGGGATTCCGGCGAACACGGACGCTTCGATCCGTTCCCGCAGGAACTCGTTCACCTCGCTTCGTGTCGCGACCCGCCGTGATGTCGTTGACGACGCAGGCGCCGGCGTCCAGCGCGGCGATCGCCACCTTCGGCTTGCGCGTGTCGATGCTGATCGGGGTCCCCGGCCGGGCCTTCGCGAGTCCCTCGATCACCGGGACCACCCGCCGGAGCTCCTCGTCGACCTCCACCGGGTCCGAACCGGGGCGGGTCGACTCCCCGCCCACGTCGACGAGGTCCGCGCCCTCGTCGACCAGCCGCGCGCCGTGGGCCACCGCATCCTCGGCGGTCGCGAACATCGCGCCGTCGCTGAACGAGTCCGAGGTGACGTTCACGATGCCCATCACGAGCGTGCGTTCGCCGAGCGTGAACGTCTCGTCGCCGCACACCCAGACCCGAGCCCCATCCGCCATGGGGCCATGGTAGATGCGCGCGGCCGAACGGGTCCCCGTTCAGGCAGCCTGCGCCGACCACGCGATCGGCCCGTAGATCGACCACCCGTGGGGAGGCGTGAGCCCTCCGGTGCTCGTCCCGTCCGGGTCGATGAAGACGGCGCTCCCCCGGTCGTCCACGACCAGCAGGCGGGACCCGTCGGGCGACGACGTCACGCCGTACCAGTTGCCGCTCGCGGCGTCGGTCACGCGCCGCACGTTCGAGCCGTCCGTGTCCATGATCCAGATCGCGCTGCTGGTCCCGCCGGGCTCCTGCTCCGAGAACGCGATCGTGGAGCCGTCCGGCGACAACGCCACCCAACTCACGTATCGCGGCAGGTCCGCGAGCATCCGCGAGCCGCTGCCGTCGGCGTTCGCGACCCAGACGTTCCCGCTGGCGTAGTAGATCTGCGAGCTGTCGGACGACCACGCGGGGGAATCCTGGTTCGGGCCGCCGGTCCGCTGCCAAAGCACGCGCTCGTTCGTGCCGTCGACGTCCACCAGGTGGATGCCGCCGTCCTGTTCGGAGTAGAACGCGATCGTGCGACCGTCCGGCGACCACGCGATCTCACCGGCTTGCGCGTCCCGCATCACGACGCGGAAGTTCGAGCCGTCGACGTCGATCATGCAGAGCGAGTCGATCCCCTCTGCGTAC
>VAYF01000151.1 GCA_005883885.1 Actinomycetota bacterium
TATGACACGTGACTTGGATGACGCGTTGAGAGAGACGCCGAACGCCACACTCTATATATTGCGCGACGACCTCCGCCGCGTCCTGATCCGCGACCAGGCCGACCGCGACGCGATCGCTTCACGCCTGATGCGCTACCGCGACCAGAACGGGCAGGACTGGGCGGACATCATCGACTTCTTGACGATGTACCCGGAGGCGCCGCGGCGAGCAGTGCGGGCGCTCGGTGAGTTGACGGCTGAGACCGACCCCTAGACCGTCCCGGACACCGAAGCGCGGTGGTCTGTCTTGTCACTCTTTCTGTCGCCACGGAAGCACAGGTCAAAGGGCATATGTGCTGGTCGAGCGCGTTTGACCCGTTCGAGGGTTCGACGTTAGGTTCGAAGTCGGTCCCAGGCGGCCGAACAGATCGAAGCAGGGAACCGAGCCGGGCTAGAGCCGTAAGGCGACTCGGAGTACCTGTGGGTATGGGTGGGAAAGCCAACTGCCTGTGCCTGCGGGGAATCTGGGAGACCCCAAAGCCGAGGTACCGCGAGGAAACCAAGCCGGTCGTGAAGTTGCCTGGGACCACTTTTCGTGCCAAAGATCCCGCTTGCCACGCCCGGTCGTGGAGGCGAGATACCGCGGCACGGAGACCGCGGGGCCGAGCGCCAAGCGAGGAGACTCACTTGCGCCGAGAGGCACGAGCGAGTTTCGCGAGGTGTCCTTGGCCCCGCGGTGCGTGTTCGGTCACCTTCGCGGTCTATGCGAAGTGGTCGAGTGTCCTTGAGCCGATCGCGACGCGATCGCCTCGAAACTGATGCGGTACCGCGACGAGCCCAAGCCGGTCGTGAAGTTGCCTGGGACCACTTTTCGTGCCAAAGATCCCGCTTGCCACGCCCGGTCGTGGAGGCGAGATACCGCGGCACGGAGACCGCGGGGCCGAGCGCCAAGCGAGGAGACTCACTTGCGCCGAGAGGCACGAGCGAGTTTCGCGAGGTGTCCTTGGCCCCGCGGTGCGTGTTCGGTCACCTTCGCGGTCTATGCGAAGTGGTCGAGTGTCCTTGAGCCGATCGCGACGCGATCGCCTCGAAACTGATGCGGTACCGCGACGAGCGAGGCGACGACTGGGCCGACATCATCGACACGCTGACGATGCATCCGGAGGAGAGACGCCGCGTGGTGCGACTGCTAGCGGAGGTCGAGGCCCAGTCGGGAGGTCATTCGTCGTAGGCGACTCGCCTCAGGGCGTCCAGCCTGTGTCCTGATATCGCCGAATCTGATCCAGTACCTCGTCAATCTCAACGATGATGAAGGGGTCCCGATCGTTCTCGTCGTCCGGGTTCTTGTGGATGTGTGCCTCGGTGCCGAGCTCTTCCTCGTGCCCCGGATGCAAATCCTTCCGCCAGATCATCGGTCCGTCGATGTGCTGAAAGTGGAAGGAATACTCGGTGGGGAGGAAATCCTCGTCGATGACAAGGTCAAACTCAAGGAACGTCCCATCGTGGAAGAACATCCTGTGCTGAGGAATCGAGAGACCAATCGTCTCGTTGGTGAAATCGTCGATCAGCAACTGCACTCGGAAGTAGGTCCGTGCTCGAAGTATCCGCCGGTCGCCTGAAGCGCAGTCTCAACCCAGAGCCAGTACTCCTCAAGGTCGTCGACATGAGGCGGTCGACCCATCAAGTGAACGGCGTCAGGACTTATGCTCCCGACGTTCGAACACACCCAAAGCGGCCGACAAATGCGCCCAGCGCCTGAAATCCGGCGTCTCGTTCAGTCGCCCGTTCCGGAACGCCGCCACGAACTCGCGAGTAGGCATGTCGTAGTGGATCTCCAGCTCATGGAGATCCTTCTCGATCACCTCGCGTCGAACCCTCGTGACCTCGGCCATGAACGTGATTATCGACAAGTTGACAACCGAGTAAACAGTTTTCGTCAGGAAGCGAGCGCGTAATCCGAGATGTTTCGCTCACTCAAGAGCTGCAAAACCCCTGCACAGCACACCGTTCGGAGCGGGGTAAGCGCCCAAGGAAGCAGCTCTCGCGTCCCTCCGTTGGCGCGTCTAGCCCCTCGGCCATCCGCCCGGATACTGATCCTGAATCTCCTGCCAGCGGAACGCTCGGGAGGCCGGCGTCTCGGCCGGGATGTCGCCCATCCCCTGCCATCGGTTGACCGTGGGGGTCCCATCGACGAACGACCACAGGAACGTGTCGAGCGGACCGTCGGCGCCCAGCGCACGGATCGCGCCTGCGTTCCGCACCACGGACTCGACCTTCAGGCGGTTCCGCACGATGGACGGATCCTTCAGCAAGCGCTCCACGCGGGCGGGCGTGAACCGAGCGATCTTCGCGGCATCGAACGATGCGAACGCCCGCCGGTACCCATCACGCTTGTGCAGGATCGTGGACCAGGACAGACCTGCTTGCGCGCCTTCGAGGCTGAGCATCTCGAAGAGGCGGGCCTCGTCGTGCACGGGCACACCCCATTCCTCGTCGTGGTACGCGAGGTACTCGGGGTCGTTCGTGGGAGCCCACGGGCAGCGGTCGGGCACGACAGGCTCAGACAACGCGCGCGGCGTGCGTGTAGACGTTGCACCGGCCGTCGCGGACGAACCCGATCACCGTGACGCCGAGCCGATCGGCGGCATCGACGGCGAGCGACGAGGGCGCGCCGACCGCGCTCACGACCGGGATCCCCGCCACCGCGGCTTTCTGAACGATCTCGAACGAGACCCGCCCGGACACCTGGACGATCCGCTCGGAGAGCGGAACGGCGCCGGCCAGCAGTTGCTCACCGATCACCTTGTCGATCGCGTTGTGGCGGCCAACGTCCTCACGGACGCTCACGAGTTCGCCATCGGCCGAGAACAGCCCCGCGGCATGCAGGCCGCCCGTCCGCTCGAAGACACGCTGCGACGACCGCAACCCGTCCGGGAGCTGAACGATCGTCCCCACCGGGGCCGTGAACCCCAGCGGGATCGGGGCGCACCGCACCTCGACGTCCTCGAGGGCCGCCTTCCCGCACACGCCGCAGGAGGACGTCGCGAAGAAGTTCCGGTGCAAGACGGTCTCGTCGAAGCGCTCCGCGAGCGCGACCGTGATGACGTTGTAACGCTGCTCCTCCGTGTCGACGTCGTCGCAGTACGCCACCTGCCGGACGTCGCCGGGCCGGATCAGGCCTTCGGTGAACAGGAACCCGGCGGCCAGCTCGAAGTCGCCACCGGGGGTCCTCATCGTCACCGCGACGCGCACGGCCTCCTGGCCGGGTCCGTGCGCCCGGATCTCCATCGGCTCCTCGGTGGCGAGCGCGTCCCCTCGTTCGCTGCGCGTCCCGTCCCGGAGCGCGACCACCCGCACCGGCGTCACGTTCTTCCGCAGCGGTTCGGAGACGGCCATGCTCAAAGTATCGCTCCTCGTATCGGATCGTGACCCCGCTGCGCTATCGTCCGTGAACCGCCGACACGCAAGGAGGAGCGCTTCCCGCCATGAAGTCAGGGCTCGAGATCGCCCAGGCAGCGACGATGGAGCCCATCGCCGACGTGGCCACGGCGGCAGGGATCCTGCCCGAAGAGCTGCGTCCGTACGGGACCTACCGGGCGAAGGTGGCGCTCTCGATCCTGGACCGCCTGCGCGAGGCTCCCGACGGGAAGCTCGTGATCACCACCGCGATCACGCCCACCAAAGCCGGGGAGGGCAAGACGACGACCTCCGTCTCGCTCACGCAAGGGCTGGGCGTTCTGGGGAAGAAGGTGGCGCTAGCCATACGCGAGCCCTCGATGGGACCGGTGTTCGGCATCAAGGGCGGCGGGACCGGCGGCGGCTACGCACAGGTCGTCCCGATGGAGGACATCAACCTCCACTTCAACGGGGACTTCCACGCGGTCACCGCGGCACACAACCTCCTGGCCGCGGCGATCGACGCCTCGATGTTCCACGGCAACCCGCTCGGGATCGATCCCCAGATGATCACCTGGCCACGGACGATGGACGTGAACGACCGCGAGCTCCGTCGAACCGTCGTCGGCCTCGGCGGCAAGGCGCACGGGATCCCTCGGGAGAACGAGTTCGTGATCACGGCGGCTTCCGAGATCATGGCGATCCTCGCGCTGACGGCGGATCTCCAAGACCTCCGCGCGCGTCTCGGCCGGGTGGTCGTGGCGTCCACGTACGACGGCGAGCCCGTCATCGCCGAACACCTCCGCGTCGCCGGGGCGATGACGGTGGTGATGCGCGACGCGATCGAACCCAACCTGGTGCAGACGCTCGAGCATCAGCCGGTCTTCATCCACGCGGGGCCGTTCGGCAACATCGCCCACGCGAACAACTCGATCATCGAGGATCGGATCGCCCTCAAGCTCGCGGATTACGTCGTCACCGAGGCCGGGTTCGGGAGCGACCTCGGTTTCCAGAAATTCTGCGACATCGTCTGCCGGCTCGGAGGGTTCGCCCCGACGGCGGGCGTGCTCGTCACGACGGTTCGCGCGACCAAGTCCCACGGAGGCATGCCGTTCGGCGAGCTCGGCTCGGAAGACCTCGATGCGCTCCGCCGGGGCATCGACAACCTCGAGGCGCACGTCGGCATCATCCGTCGGTACGGGCTGCCGTGCGTCGTGTCGATCAACAACTTCCCCACCGACACAGAGGCTGAGCTCGAGCTGATCCATGAGCTCGCGGTCGGCGCCGGCGCCGAGACGGTGGTCGTGAACCGTGGGTTCGCCGAAGGCGGGAAAGGTGCGGTCGACCTGGCCGAGGCCGTGGTCGCCGCGTGCGAACGCCCCAGCTCTTTCCACCAGCTCACGCCGGACGGAACACCGCTCCGCGAGCAGATCGACGCGATCGCGACCACGTTGTACGGCGCCGACGGCGTCGACTACCTCCCGCAGGCCGAGACCGATCTGGCACGGATGGAACGCTTGGGCTTCGGGGCGGTTCCCGTGTGCATGGCAAAGACGCACCTCTCGCTCAGCCACGAGCCCACGTGGCTCAACCGGCCACGCGGCTACCGACTGCCGGTGCGCGGCGTCGTCCCGGCGGCGGGGGCGGGGTTCGTGGTTGCCCTGTGCGGCGAGATGCAACGGATGCCGGGGCTGGGCCGAACCCCGAACTTCACCGGCGTCGACATCGGGGCGGACGGCCGCACGACCGGATTGTTCTGACGCTCAGGCGACGTCGTCGTCCGGAGGCATCACGCAGAACTCATTGCCCTCCGGGTCGAGCATCACGCACCACATGCCTCCGTCTCCCTCGGCCCAGTTGCGGATCGACGCTCCCAACCCTTCGAGTCGCTCCACCTCGGTCTCCAGCTCCTCGCCGGCTTGGAGGTCGAGGTGCATCCGGTTCTTGACGACCTTGTCCTCGGGCACTTCGACCAGGAAGATCACGGGCAGGTCCGAGTCTTCCGGCGGCTCGACCATCACGGTCGGATCGTCCTCGGGATCGAAGATCCCCTTCGAGGCGAGCCGCGCGAGTTCCTCCTCGTCGTAGGGGGCGACGCGCCATCCGAGCGCCGCGGCCCAGAACCGTGCGAGTGGGGCCGCGTCGCGGCAGTCCAACACGACCGCGTCGATCCTCACGGTCGCAGCCTGCCGCGGCGTGGCCCCGTGCGCAAGCCCCGGCAGACGGCGGGATCAGGCGTGGACGGCGATCACGAAGGCCTCGCCCACGTCGCGCAGGATCGACTGCGCCCGGTTCCGGAGCGAGCTCGCGGAGTCCGACAGCTCGCGCTGGCGCGTCTTGTCGATGAACGTGATCGCGTTGATGTCCACGTTGGCGAGCGCCGATAGGGCGGCCGCGTGCAACGCAGCGGCCGCGCTGTACGCGTCCGACGCCGCGTTGGGGTTGCCCGAGGTGATCGCCTCCTCCGCGATGCCCATCAGGTACACCGAACGCCGAGCGATCTCGAGCGGAACGTCGGCGGCGTCCTCGAGCGCGTGCTGGAGCGTGTAGGTGCGGACGTGCTGCTCCTCCATCGTCTCCTTCGGCAGCTTGTACGCGGCCATCACGTTGCGATAGGCGGCAGCGTCGCGGTCGGCCAGGCCCAGGAGGATATGCCGTTCCTCGTCGCACTCCTCGGCCATGGCTGCCATCCGGCCGGCCACCTCTTCGAACCCCTTCTTCTTGAGCGTCAGACGGGCCACCATCGAGATCAACGACGCGCCGGCCGCCGCCGAGATGCCGGCCCACGCCCCTCCGCCGGGGGTCGGCGCGTCGGATCCGAGCTCGTCGAGGAACCGCTGGATCCGCTGGCCTCCGAGCGGAACGTCCACCGTGATCGCGGGTTGTGGCATCGCAACGCTCTTCCCGGTGGTCCAGCCGACCGACGAGCGTTCCGGCGGGGTCCCTTCGTCCATGTCGCTCACCCGGCTCCCTCGATCTGCCGCTCCAGCACCTGGCGGTCCGCATCGAATCCTCGCAGGCGAACGTGGGCGATGTCTCCTTCGCCGAGCGCAGCCTCCGGAACCAGGCCCACGATCTCCGAGTCCGTGATCCGCAGCCCCCGTGCCCCGGCCTCCCGGGCGACGGCGTCGAACGCGTCGACGATCCCCGTGACCTCATGGTCGACGAGGTTCATCGATACGGTGACGCATCCTCGCTCCGGCACGAGGAACCCGATCGCCCGCAGCGCCGGGAGTCCCCCACCCGAGGTCCTGACCCTGCGGGCGATCGCGCGGGCCGTCTCCTCGTCCGTCCCGTCGAGGTAGACGTTGAACGCGATCAGCGGTTCGCGCGCGCCGACGGCGGTGGCGCCGGCGGCGCCGAGCGCATGGGGACCGAAGTCGGGCAGACGCTCGCCACGCGCGACGGCATCGCGGAGCCCTTCGAACTCGCCCCTCCGCACCTCCGCCAGGGACGCGCGCTCGGGATCGAGGGCCGCCTGATCGTAGAGGTAGACCGGGAGGTCCAGGGACGTCGCCAGCTCCTTCGCGAAGCTCCGCGCGAGCTCGACGCAGTCGTCCATCGTCACGCCGCGGACGGGCATGAAGGGGATCACGTCGGCGGCGCCCATCCGCGGGTGGCCACCCGTGTGGTGTTCCATGTCGATCAGCGCGACGGCGACGCGCGCTCCGGAGAGGGCCGCGCGAGCGACCGCGTCCCGGTCACCGAGCACCGTCGTGTCGAGCCGGTTGTGGTCCGGGTCGGCCTGACGGAAGACGAGGTGGGCGCCGGGGACCTGCAGGGCCCTGCAGATGGCATCGATCACGTCGGTCCGGCGCCCCTCGCTGAAGTTGGGAACGACTCCGAACAGCTGCTCCGCGACCACGGCGCGACTCTAGCGCCCCCTCAGTCGCGCGGCCGCCGCTTCTGGGGATCGAGGATCGACAAGGGCTCGACCGTCGCCGGCGCCGTTCCCTCCCCGACCGCGACCTCCACCTTCTCGCCGTCGGTGGCCACATCGGCGTCGAGCACCGCGAGACCGATCGTGCCGACGCGGGGGCTGGAGGCAGGTGACGTGACCACGCCCACGGCGAGGCCGTCCTTCGTGACGGCCGCTCCGTAGTCGGGCGCGGCGTCGCCCTCGATCTGCAGGGTCTTGAACCGCTTCGGGGGCTTCTCCCCTCGTTCGCGCAGCGCCGTCGT
>VAYF01000152.1 GCA_005883885.1 Actinomycetota bacterium
CGTACGTCCTCGGGTGGAACTTCTATCTCGGGGCCGGAGCGTGGGGGGTGCTCTCCGCGCTGCTGATCAACGGTGTCGCTCGTCGGCGGAAGATCGGCGCCGATGCAGCGATCGGCGTCGTCACCACCGCATCCTTCGCGATCGGGGTTGCCCTGATCAGCTCCGTCCATCGGTTCGCGATCAATCTGGAGGCGGCGCTCTTCGGCAACATCCTCGGGGTCACCAACCAGCAGCTCCTCGTGCTCCTCGGCGTGCTGGTGGTGACGGGAGGAGCGATCTTCCTGGGTTACCGTCAGCTCTTGTTCGCCACGTTCGACCCCGAGGCGTCCGATGCGTACGGGGTCAGCTCGCGTCGAGCGGAGACGTTGATCGCGCTCCTGCTCGCGGCGACGATCGTGGCCTCGATGCAAGCGCTCGGGGTGACGTTGATCGCGGCGACCATCGTCGTCCCCGCGGTCATCGCGCGCCTGCTCACCGATTCGTTCGCGAAGATGCTCCTGCTCTCGACCGGGCTCGGCGCGGTCGCCGGTCTCTTCGGGATGTACGTGTCGTACTACGTGACCGTCCCGCCCGGGGCGGCGATCGTGCTGATCCTCGCCGGGGTGTTCGTGGTCGTCTTCGCTGCCTCGGCTCTCACCGCTCGACGAAGGCTCCGGTCGCTCGAAGGCGTTGATGCGCATACGGACGTCACCGGACCCGCGGTCGAGGCCGGGTGAGGGTGGCTCAGGGTTCCGCGCAGTCGGCGCACAGACCGGTGATCGCGAAGTGGGTCAGATCCGCCACGAACCCGTGATGGGCATGGATCAGCGAGCCGAGCTTGTCGGCTTCCCGGAGAGAGAGAGCGTCGTCCCGGCCGCAGCGGCTGCACGTCAGGTGGACGTGCTGGGCCTCTTCCGTCTTGTGGTACTCGGCACCCGATTCGAGGTGCGAATGCTGCAAGACGCCCACCTCTTCCAGCAGGGTCAGCGTCCGGTAGATCGTCGAGGCGTTGACGCCGGGCATCTCGCCCTGGATCGTGCGGGCCATCTGCGCCGGCGAGATGTGGCCCTGCGCGCGCATCACCTCGGAGACGATCGCCCGCCGCTGGGGGGTCATGCGCAACCCGTGCTCGCGCAGCCGGGTCATGACCGACGCGAAGTCGCTCGGGGCTCGTTCCACGGCAGGCGATTGTAGCAGTTCGTTGCAGGTGCAACGTGAGGCTTGCAGGTGCCGCACGGAGGACCGTCGGATCGCGACCGCGGACGATAGCCTCAAAGCATGACCGTGATGGTGACGGGCGCGTCCGGCCTGGTGGGCCGGGCCACCGTGAAGGCGCTCCTCGCGCGCGACGAGGTCCGCGCCACCGTCCGCCGAGCGTCGGATGCCTCGTACCTGCGGCAGCTCGGGGCCAAGGTGGCGGTGCGGGACGTCGACACCCCGGACGCGCTCTCGGAGATCCTCCCCGGATGCCACACCGTCGTTCACCTGATCGGCGGCGTCGCGCAACCCGATCCGGACGAGTTGTTCCATGCCAACCACGGGAGCGTGCTCCGCGCTCTGGAAGCGGCCACGCAGGCGCACGCGAAGCGGTTCGTCCTGCTCTCGGTGCCAGGGGCCGATCCGGAGACGGCCCACCCGTTCCTGCGAGCGAAGGGCCTCGCGGAAGAGGCCGTCCGGGCTTCCGGGCTCCAGCACGCCATCGTGCGGGCGACGCATGCGTACGGGCTCGGCGGCCTGTGGTTCACGGCCGCCGTCGAGGGCGCGCTCGCCGAGCCACCGATCGTGGTCGGCCCCGGCGACACCGATCTCGCGCCGGTCTTCGTCGAGGACGTTGCCTCGGTGATCGCCGGGATCGACGATGCCCAGGCCGAGCTCGCCGGGACGTGGGGCCTCGAGGGGCCCGACGTCGTCACGGCCGACGGCTTCGCGGGGATGCTCCGGGGAGACGATGCTGAGCCGACCCACGCGTCCGGGCAGGCGGCCGCCGAGATCCTGACGAGGCTCCTCGGCGTCCCGTTCGATGCCGTCACGGCGTCGTTCTTCGCGCTGCCGTCGCGGGCCGACGGCCCGGATGCCGCCCTGGCGTTCGGCGTCTCCCGGACGCCGCTCGTCGACGGGCTCCGGGTGACGCTCGCTGAAGCCGCCGCCGTCGACACGGGGTAGGCTGCGCCGCCATGGGCGAGTTCGTTCGTCTCGAGGTGGACGACGGCGTCGGCGTGATCCGCATCGACCGCCAGCCCGCGAACGCGATCGATCTGCAGGTCGGGCTCGAGCTCGGCGAAGCGGTTCGCGAAGCGGAAGAACGATCCGACGTCGGCGCCCTCGTCGTGTGGGGCGGCCAGAAGCTCTTCGCAGCGGGGGCCGACATCAAGGCGATGGCCGGGTGGAGCAAGGACGAGGTGCGCCCGAGCGTCCAGGCGCTCGGTGATGTCTGCGAGCTGCTGGAACGCATCCGGAAGATCTCGATCGCCGCGATCACGGGCTTCGCGCTCGGGGGCGGGCTGGAGCTGGCGCTCGCATGCGACCTGCGCTACCTCGCGGACGACGCCAGGGTCGGCCAGCCCGAGATCGCGCTCGGCGTGATCCCAGGCGCCGGCGGCACCCAGCGACTGACGCGACTGGTCGGGCCGGGGGTGACGCGGCAGCTCGTCTACACGGGCATGCAGCTCGATGCCGCGACCGCGGTCCGGCTGGGTATCGCGGAGGTGATCCACCCCGCCGGCACGGTCTTCGAGGAGGCGGTCAAGGACGCGCGGTCGTTCGCAGGGGGACCTCGCCGGGCGCTCGCGGCCGCCAAACACGCGATCCGAGCCGCGACCGAGACGTCCGGAAGCGACGGGATGCGCGTGGAACGGGACCTCTTCCTGGACCTGTTCGGGACCGTTGACCAGCGCGAAGGCATGCGGGCCTTCCTCGAGAAGCGACCGCCCCGGTTCGGGGGCCGCCGGGGCTAGCCGCGGCACATCTGCCGGCCATCTTGCAGACGGCGAACCGTCCATCCGATGTCACCGGTGCTGCGTACCGTTCTATGGAACACCGGACGGTGCACCGGGGCGCAGCGGAATGAACCGGCGTTCCGAGCTGTTCGTACACGGTACGAGGGGCCGGACCCCGCGCCCGCCAGAACGGGCCCTCTGGGAAGGATGTGACCGCATGCAGGACGACAGGTTCCGTGGGGCAGCGGTTCGCACGCTGCCTCGACCGAACAGGACGTACTCGGAGGGCCGAGTGTGCGCGGCGCCGGGCTGCGGTACGAAGCTATCGAGATACAACAAGTGGCAGTACTGCTGGCAGCACGAACCCGTTCACGCCTACATCCCGCGGGGGAAGCGCAAGTCGAAGAAGCGCGCCGCCTGAGACCGGCAAAGGCCGAGGCCCTTCCTGATGGGAGGGCTTCGTTGCATCTCGGGGGATGCCGGACGACCCCCCGATCGGGCGGATGGCCCGAGCCCAAGGGCGTCCGAGCGGTCCGGAGGTCGCGGAACCCACGGACGGTGTCAAGGGCGCACCCGGGCCTGCCGATGGCTTGAGGGACCGCTCCCCCCGGACGCGGCGCGGCACACCATGGCGAACGAGACGACCGAACCACCTGCGATGCGTATGGGCGCGTGCCCGTACTGCGAGCGGACGGTCCTCGTCTACGAAGAACCCCCTCGCTGTCCGATCTGCGCGTGTCCTCTGGACGGCTCGACGATGCGGCCGTTCCTGTTCCCATCCGGACCCGTCGAGCCGGTGACCGAGGCCGACGGCGGGCTACCTTCGTAGCGCCGGGTCGATCAGGGCGGCATCACGCCAGGGACGCACCGAGCTCACCACGGCCAGCCCATCGGCGATCTCGAGATCCTCGATCCGGATCGATCGCTCCGCGATCGATCCGGCCTCGAGCAACGCGGCCCGCTCGCAGCCAGGCAGGAGCCCGGCTGCGAGCGGCGGCGTCCACCATCGGTCGTCGAGTCGCACCGCGAGCGTAGCGATCGTCGTCTCCGTCACCTCGCCCCGGTCGTTGATCAGGATCACGTCGTCGGCGTCGGGATGACGTGCCGCGGCATCCTCGTACCGTTCGCGCAACGTGGTCTTGTGGAACAGGAAGACATCCGAGGGATCGACCGGGTGATCCCGGTCGAGCGCGAGGCGGACCGGTTCACCTGGTGAGGAGACCGGCGCGGCTCCCGTCTCCACGTGGCCTCGCCGGTCGAGCAGCAACCGGACGCGAACCACCCTTCCGGGGAACCTCCCGGCCTCACGGTCGAGGGCCGACCGGATCGTCCCCTCGTCCTCGGCGAAGCCGAAGAAGGCGGCGGACGCGCGGAGCCTCGCGAGATGCTCGTCGAGGCGCCGGTATCCGTCCTCCGGGTCGAAGCGCAAGGTCTCGAGGAGCCGGAACGCCGGCCGGCGATGGGTCAACACCCTGGCCTTCGTCACGACCTCGTCGTACTCGGCGTTCGCCCGCGAGTCCCACGTGATCCCGCCCCCCACGCCGTACTCGGCGATGCCGGTTCCGCCATCGTGCACGACCGTGCGGATCGCGACGTTGAACCGGGCGCGGGGTCCGGGCGCGCCGGCGGGCGCGAGGTAGCCGACCGTTCCGCAGTACGCGCCTCGGGGGGAGTCCTCGAGGTCGGCGATGAGCCGCATCGTCCTGACCTTGGGCGCGCCCGTCACACTTCCGCTCGGGAACAGCGCACCGAAGACGTCCCGGAGGGAGCGCCCCTGCCGGAGCTCGGCCGAGACCGTCGAGGTCAGCTGCCACACCGTTTCGAACCGCTCCGCCTCGAACACCTCGCTCCACCGAACCGACCCGACGCGCGCCACCCGAGCGAGATCGTTCCGCAACAGATCCACGATCATCGCGTTCTCGGCGCGCTCCTTGATCGAACCGCGCAACCGCGCGCGGATCGCCTCGTCCTCCGCGAGCCAGCGACCGCGCGGCGCGGTGCCCTTCATCGGCTTGGTCGCGATCGTGCCCCCGTCGATCCTGAAGAACAGCTCCGGGGAGGCCGAGAGGACGCGGTACCGGCCGAGGTCGAGGTACGCCGAGTAGGCACCGCGCTGCGCGTAGCAGAGGTCGCGGTAGAGGCCCTTCGGGTCGCCGGCGACGCTGGCGCGGAGTCGGAGCGTGAAGTTGACCTGATAGGTGTCGCCCGCCGCGATGTGTTCACGGATCCGGCCGATCGCCGCGTCGTACGTCCCGCGATCGATCGACGGAGCCCAGGCGCCCGCCGGTGGCGGAGACGGCTCGTCGGGCGGGGCCGGGAGCGTGGTTTCCTGGCGCGCCTCGAACAGCGCGAACCACGCGAGCGGGAGCTCGGCGAACGGATCGCCCTCGGGCCGCGCCCGGACCAGCAGCGCCGGGTCGAGACCCGGCGCTGCTTCGTAGGTCACCATCCCGGCGACCCAGAGCCCCCGAGCTGCGGCGGCCTCGGCGGCGTCCACGACGGTGAGGACCTCCGCCGGTCGGCGTGCTTCGAGCACGCCGACCGGCTCCACCAGGCGGAAGCTCGGCTCGGCGCCGCTCAGGTCGTCGAAGCGCGCCTCGATCACGTGCGTCACGATACGTGAGGCGGCTTGCCCGGGAGGCGGCGGCGTCCCCGGTAGCCTGTGGGGATGCCGTCCGTCCTGGTCGCGATGTCTGGTGGCGTCGATTCGTCCGTCGCCGCGTGCCTCCTGCACGAGCAGGGGTACGAGGTGCTGGGCTCGCACCTGTCGCTCGTGCACCTCGACGGCGTGGAGCACGGATGCTGCGGACCGTCGGCGCGACGGGACGCCGCGGAGACGGCCCGCATCGCGGGGTTCCCGTTCGAGATCTGTGAC
>VAYF01000368.1 GCA_005883885.1 Actinomycetota bacterium
CGTGGGCGACGAGAACAACGGCTGGCGCATCGCCAACTCGACGCTGTCGCACGAGCGGGGCGTCAACCCCCGCCAGCTGGTCATCCACGTGCAGCTGCTGGAGGAGCTCCTGCGACTGGCCGAGAGGGCGGGCGGCTACGACGACCAGCGCACGCGCCAGCGGCTGGCGCAGGCGTATGTGGAGGTGCGCCTGTTCCAGCTGCACAACTGGCGCACGCTGTCGCGCTTCGCAAAGGGCCGCGAGCCCGGGCCCGAGGGCAGCGCGCTCAAGCTCTACTGGAGCGAGATGAGCAAGCGGCTCCACGACACGGCCATGACGGTGCTGGGGCCGGCCGCGCCGCTGTGGAAGGGCGCCCGCGGCAATCCGGGCGACGGCCGCTGGCAGCGTTCGTGGCTCTACTACCAGGCGTCTTCGATCTGGGCTGGCACCAACGAGATCCAGCGGAACATCATCGGCGAGCGGGTGCTGGGCCTGCCGAGGGAGTGAGCATGGGTTACGACACCGTTCTCTACGAGGTCGACGGCCACGTCGCCACCATCACGATGAACCGGCCCGAGGTCGCCAACGCGCAGAACAGCGCCCTCCTCGACGACCTCGACGCCGCGTTCGACGCGGCCGACGCCGACGACGACGTGCGCGTGGTCATCCTGGCCGGCGCGGGCAAGCACTTCTCGTCCGGCCACGACCTCAAGTCGCTCGTCGGCGGCGAACCCGACGCGTGGCGCGCGATGCGCGAGACCGCCGAGGGCAAGCTGCGCCACGAGCAGGTCATGTACTTCGACCGCTGCGTGAAGATCCGCGACTTCCGCAAGCCCACCATCGCGGCCGTGCAGGGCAGCTGTGTCGCCGCGGGCCTCATGCTGGCGTGCATGTGCGACCTCATCGTCGCTGCCGACGACGCCGTGTTCCAGAACCCGGTGCTGCGCATGACGGGTGCGGCCGTCGAGCTCCTCGTGGAGCCGTGTCGGGCTGGTGAACCGCGTCGTTCCCGCCGGCGAGCTGACGGCGCGCACGCGCGAGCTCGCCGATCGGGTGGCGCTCGTCCCGCCACAGACGGCGCAGATCGTGAAGGACTCGCTGAACCAGACGGCCGATCTGATGGGCCAGCGCCAGTCGTGGAAGTACCACTTCATGGTCCACCAATGGATGAGCAACACCGAGACGGCGCTGAGCGCGCTCGAGCAGCGCAAGCAGAAGGGCTCGATGAAGGAGGTCTTCGCCGAGCACGAGGGCGATCAGCCGCAGCCGTGAGTTCGCGTCCTCTGGAGGGTGTGCGCGTGATCGACGTGGGCACCCGCATCTCGGCCCCGTTCTGCGCCGGCCTCCTCGGCGAGCTCGGCGCCGAGGTCATCAAGGTCGAGCAGCCCGGCGAGGGCGACTTCATGCGCACCATCGGGCCATTCGTCGATGGCTACTCGTTGTTCTGGGCGGTCGAGGGCCGCGGTCGCAAGGGCGTGACGTGCGACCTGCGCACGTCCGAGGGCCAGGACCTGTTCCGACGGCTCGCCGCGACCGCCGACGTCGTGTGCGAGAACTTCCGGCCCGGGACGATGGAGGCCTGGCACGTCGGGCCCGGCGACCTCGACCCGCGCCTGGTGATGGTGCGCATCAGCGTCTTCGGCCAGGACGGCCCGTATTCGGCGCGGCCGGGACTCGCTCACGCCGCCGTGGCCGCGCTCTACGAGCGCGACGTGAAGGGCACCGGCACGGGCGCGGTGGTCGACGCGCCCCTCTACGGCGCGGTGCTGCGCATCCTCGAGTGGACCATCGCCGGCTACGACCGCCTCGGCATCGTCCGAAACCGCGAGGGCAACCGGCTGGCCAACTCGGCGCCGCTCGACAACTACCCGACCGCCGACGGCAAGTACGTCTGCATCGTCGCCGGCTCCGACGCCAACTTCCGCCGGCTGTGCGACGCGATGGAGCAGCCCGACCTCTTCGAGGACCCTCGCTTCCGCGACCTCGCGCACCGGGCCGAGCACGGCGACGAGATCAACGGGATCGTCGCAGACTGGACGTCGTCGCGAACGGCCGCCGAGGTGGAGGCGGCGTGCGTCGCCCACGACGTGCCGGTCGGCACCGCGTACTCGGCAGCCGACATCGTCACCGACGCGCACATGGCGGCGCGCGGCGACCTCGTCACGGTCGACGACTCCGTCGTCGGGCCGATGAAGCAGCAGGCGCCGTTCCCGCGCCTCGACGGCAGGCCGCCGGCTCCGCCCACGAGCGCCCCCCGTCTCGGCGAGCACAACGAGGAGATCTGGTGTGGCCTCGTCGGCCTCTCCCCTGACGAGCTCGCCGCGTTGCGCGACAAGGGCGTCGTGTGACCGGAAACCCTGCGACTTTTGTACGCAGCATGCGCGCCGACGGTGGCGTGGCGTGAAAAAGTCGCTCGGGGTGGGGGTGAGCGTCGACCTCACCGGGGCCGCCGATCTCCACTGCCACTTCGCGCCCGACGCGCACCGGGAGCGGTCGATCGACGCCTTCGACGCGGCGCGGGACGCCGCCGCGGCCGGGCACGCGGCCGTTGTGCTCAAGTCGCACGACTACCCGACCGCGTCGCTGGCGTGGGCGGTCGACCAGGTCGTCGACGGCGTGCGGGTGTTCGGTGGCATCTGCTGCGACCGCGAGGTCGGCGGCGTCAACCCCGCGGCGGTGGAGGTCGCGCTGCGGGTCGGGGCCAAGCTGGTCTGGCTGCCCACGCTCACCAGCCGCCAGGACCAGCTCAACGGCGTCGGGCCCGCGCTCGGGATCCCCGGTCCGGGCCTCAGCGTCACCGACGACGCCGGCGAGCTCCTGCCCGAGACGCGCGACGTGCTCGACCTCGTGGCCGAGCACGACGCCGTCCTCGCCACCGGCCACGTCACCGCCGAGGAGCACGTGGCGGTGGCGCGCGCCTTCGGGCGACGGGGGAAGATCGTCGTCACGCACGCGACCGAGCCGCTGGCCGGCCCGAACCTCACCGTCGCCCAGTGCGTCGAGCTCGCCGAGCTCGGGGCG
>VAYF01000367.1 GCA_005883885.1 Actinomycetota bacterium
CCACAGCACATCGATCTGTCCGTAGTTCGTGAGCAGCTCGCGGACCTGGGCGAAGAGGTACTCCACGTAGCGCGCCCAACCCTCGGGCGAGGGTGACGGCGAGACGCCGAACGAGTAGGGACGGGCCTCGTCGGTGAAGGTGGGGTAGTCGGGGTGTGACCAGTCGGACAGCGAGTAGTAGAGGCCGACGCGCAGCCCTTCGGAGCGGAAGGCGTCGACGAACTCGCCGACGATGTCGCGGCCGAACGGCGAGTGCTCCACCGAGAACGTGGACACGGCCGTGTGGAACATCGCGTAGCCGCTGTGGTGCTTCGCCGTGAGCACGCCATAGCGCATGCCCGCGTCACGCGCGTGGCGGGCGAGGGCGGGCGCATCCCACCGACGCGGATCGAACGTGGCGGCCGACGAGTGGTACTGCGCCACGGGCACGGCCTGGCATTTCGGGAGCGCGAACACACCACCGACCATCGGCCACGACAGCTCGAGACCCTGCTGGCTGGCGTGGTCCCAGTGCACGAACATCCCGAAGCCGGCGGCCTCGAACCAAGCGGACGCGACGGGTTCGGCGGGCGCGATCACGAGATGGGAGCATCGCGCGGTGCCGGCAGGCGTGGTGACCCGTGCCCTGACCGCGGCGCTGGTCATCACCGCGGCCGCCACGCCCCAGGCCCAGGTGCGGTCGGAGCAGTCGCTCCCGGCCACGTTCAACCAGGGGGTTGCCCGCGTCCCCGGCGGATGGATCCTGTCGGGCACGAACTCGCCGGTGCCGTCCACCGACATCCTCGCCCGCACCGACGACGACCTCCACGTGCAGTCGACGTTGCCGTCGGCCATCCCGCCGCAGTGGAAGGCGCAGGGGTTCGACCACATCGGCGACATCGATGTGGTGGGCAACACGATCTATGCGCCGTTCGAGCAACCCGACTACTCCAAAGGCCAGCAGGCGACGGCGCGCTACGACGCGACGACGTTGCTCTTCATCGACGCCGTGCAGCTACCACAGCACGAGAACTCCTTCGTGGCCATCGACCAGAAGTCGATGACTGCGTACTCGATGGACCACTTCGACGGCGACGCGCTGCTCCGCTACGACGTGCGCGCCGGCTGGAAGCCACTGCCGCCCCTGAAGATGTCGATGCTGCTGCACCACACGCACCCGGGCGGCGAGGGCGAGGGCATCGACGCCGCCGCGCTGCCGAGCGGCGCGCTCCACGGGCTCGTGATCGACCCCAACCTCACCACGGTCTGGCTCGTGCATTTCGCGCTCACGGCACCGGCGCCCGCTACGACGACGTCAACGACGACGGCCGGGGCCACGCGCCGTTCGTCTCGCGATCTGGCCGCTACCGGTGGGTCCGTGACGCTTGTGTGGACGGGCGTGGCCGCGCTCGTGGCCGCGGCGGGGGTGGCTTCGGTCAGCAGGCGTAGTCGGCGTCGTAGCCGCCCGACTGGTACTGCACGTACCTGACGGCGCCGCCACTGAAGCTCGAGCTGCAGTAGCTCGGCGCGCTGGTGGCACTGCTCGCCCCGGCGACCCAGTCGGGCACCGCGCTCGACAGGTTCAGCCCGCCGGTGATCACGCCCCACTGGTAGCCGGTGGAGTAGACGCCGACGGTCACGCTCCGGCTCTGCAGGTAGGCGACCGCACCCCGGACGTCGGCGGCGTTGGTACTCAGGTCGCTGCTGTTCCAGCTGTTGGCGGTCTCGACGTCGAGCCACCACGGCACCGTGCCGGCCGCGGTCGCGCCGATCGCGGCAGTGGCGTCGGCGAACGAGTCCTGCGCCGCGTTCCAGCCGTAGTCGTACGAGCAGCCCGCGCTCCACGTGCCGTCACACGCCATCGGCGACGTCTGTCCCTTGGGCCAGTGGGTCGATACCGGCCCGGGGTTGCCGGTATTGGCGTAGAGCGAAGCCTTCGCGCCGGTCGTGGTCGACGACCCCGTCGCCCACTGGTACTCGCTCGCGAGACACGTGTTGGCCCTGTACGCCAGGCCCCCGTTCACGCCGACGACGCCGAACGCGGGTGCCGCCGGGTAGACGCCGCCACACTGCGGATACGAGATGTCGTAGCCCTGCGCCGCGGTGGTGCCGCCGCCGCCCGAGCCGCCCCCTCCCTTGTGACCCTTCGACGCGAACGCGGGCGCGCCCGACGCGAGGACGACCGCGGCGGCCAGCGCGCCGAGGATCAGGGGGCGAAGCATCTTCGTGGAGGTCCGCCGGTTCATGGTCAAACGGTAAGAACCGGCCACACGCCGCGTCGATAGCGAGAACGGGTGGTTTTGGGTGA
>VAYF01000153.1 GCA_005883885.1 Actinomycetota bacterium
CCTCGGTGCCGTCCATGTCCGGGAGCCCGAGGTCCAGCAGCACCAGGTCGGGCTGCTGGTCCGCCGATGCGACCACGCCCTCCTCCCCCGTGCCGACGGTCGCGACCTCGTACCCGTGCGCCTCCAGGCTGGTCCGGAGGGCCCGCCGGATCTGCGGTTCGTCGTCGACGACCAACACCTTCACAGCACCGTCTCCTCGAGCGGGACGTCGACCACCATCGCGGTCCCGCCTCCCGTCGTCTCCTCGACGCGGATGCGCCCGCCGTGGGCCGTCACGACGGCGCGCGCGATCGCGAGGCCGAGACCGCTGCCCGAGGACTCCGGGCTCTCGCGGCCGCGGTAGAAGGCCTCGAACACCTTCTCACGCTCCTCGGGCTTGATGCCCGGACCTTCGTCGGAGACGCGGACACGGACCGCGTCGCGCGTCTGGCTGACGTGGATCCGGATCGTCCCGCCGCGCGGCGAATGCCGCGCGGCGTTCTCCAGCAGGTTCGTCAACACCTGGTCGAGCTGCACGGGGTCCGCCGGGACCTCGGGGAGGTCGGGGGCGAGCTGCAGCTCGACCGCGAAGTCGGCCAGGAGGGGACGCATCCGGGCCACGACCGCTTCCGCGACCTCGTCGACGGCCGTCGGCACCCGCTTCGGGATCAACGCGCCCGCGCGGATCTTCGCCAGATCGAGGATGTTCCCCACCAATCGATTGAGCCGGTCGGTCTCCTCGAGGATCGTCGTGAGCAGCTCCCGCTGCTGCAGCGCGTCGTGGATCGCGCTCGCGTCCAGCAGGCTCGTCACTCCCGCCTTGATCGAAGCGAGCGGGGTGCGCAGATCGTGGGTGACCGAAGAGAACATCGCCGCGCGCAGTTGGTTCGTCTCGGCGTCCAGCTGCGCCAGGCGCGCCCGAGCGTCCAGCCTCGCGCGGTCCAGCGCGACCGCCGCCTGCCGGGTCGCGGCCTCCAAGAGCAACCGCTCGTCGCGTGTGAACGGGCGTTTGCCCTCCGGGCGTTCCGCGATCAACGTCCCGAGCGGGATGTTCGACACGACGACGGGGATCACCTCGGTCGGCCCGCCGCGGGGCACCCCCGGGCGAACGGCCTTCGCCTCGATCTCCTGGCCGTCGAGCGTCACCGACACCTGGCAGGACGCGAGTCCGAGCGGCTCCAGGAGCACCTGGACGAACTCGTCGAGCACCCGGTCGGGGACGTCTCCGGAGAGGAGCTTCGCCGACAGGAAGGCGAGGAGCCGCGCCTCACGCTCGCGACGGCTCGCTCGGTCGCGCTCGTCGGCAGCGTTGCCGACCACCAGGCCGACGACGACGGCGATCGCCAGGAAGACGACCGCGGCGATCAGGTCGCGGAGCTGTTCGAAGCCGAACACGCGTTGGGGCGATTCCACGATCGGAAGGGCGATCGAGGCGAGCAAGGCAGCCACGACGCCCGCCCACAGGCCGGCGCTGACCGCGGCGATCGTCACGGAGAGGATGAAGATCGCGACGCCCGCGCCCTGGAGCTGCGACGTGAGCAGCGCGAGCACCGTCCCGGCGAGCGTCGCGAGGAAGCCGATGCCGATCGCACGCAGCGTCAACCGAGCGAGACGACCGGGAGGACCTTCGACGACCACGGCCGAACGCTACCGCCCGCGCGATGCCCGTTCACGCCTGGACCGCGTTCACGACATCTTCACGCCGCCCGCAGCTTCCTTCACGCCCCTCTCACGGCCGATGCCGGAGCCTACTCACCGGAAAGAGGTTTTCTGCCGGACGGGCCGCGTGGCCGTCACCCCTAGGCGGTTCGCCGGGCAGGATGGGTACATCCACCGCTTTCCTCCGAGCCCGTCTTCGGGGCCGGCAGCTCCCTCCAGCTGCCGGCCTCAAGACATTTCTGGGGTCGTTCGCGGCGGCGACCGTCTGCGCCCGAAGGGTCATGTCATGTCATCGCTAGAGCCCGGCGTTACCCTTCTGCCTCGATGCGGGTCCTGATCATGGGTTGCGGGCGGGTCGGCTCCGAGCTTTCGCTCGCCTTGCTCGAGGGCGGCCACGACGTGACCATCATCGACAAGAACCCCGAGGCGTTCTGGCGCTATCCACCCGGTGACGGCGCTCGTCAGATGGTGGGGCTCGGCTTCGACCGCGAGCTTCTGGAAGAGGCTGGCATCAAGGACGCCGACGCCTTCATCGCCGTTTCCTCCGGAGACAATTCGAACATCGTCTCCGCCCGGGTGGCGCTCGAGCACTTCCATGTCCCCAAGGTGATCGCGCGGATCTACGACCCGCGCCGCGCCGAGATCTACGGACGGCTCAACATCCCGACCGTCGCGACCACGACGTGGGGCATCAAGCAGATCCAGCTGATGCTGCTGCACGACCGCGAGGAGATCCGCGAGAGCCTCGGCGGCGGCGACATCCTCCGCGTGCGGGTCCCGGTCCCCGCGCACCTGATCGGCAAGCCCGCCAACACCCTCAACGTGGACGGAAAGATCCTCGTCGCGGGGGTCTCCCGCGGCGGCACGGGCTTCCTCCCGACACCCGACAGCACCCTGCAGGCGGGCGACTACCTCGTCGTGATGATGGTCAAGGACGGGCTCGAGATGCTCGACCAGCAGCTCGAACCCGCGTCGGAGCATCACTGATGCGGGTCGTGGTGACCGGCGGCGGTGCGATCGGGCGCCACCTATCGGCGGATCTGGTGGAGCGCGGGCACGACGTGACGCTGATAGAGCAGCACCGCTCCGTCGTGGACCGGCTCCGCGAGGAGATCCCCGAGGTGAAGGTGATGCTCGGCGACGCGTGCGAGCCACGGGTCCTCGACGACGCTCACCTCGCCGATGCCGATGTCGTCGTCGCGGCCACCGGCGACGACGAGGACAACCTGGTCACGTCCTTGCTGGCGAAGCAGGAGTTCGCCGTGCCGCGCGTGCTCGCCCGGGTGAACCACCCCGGCAACGAGTGGCTGTTCAACGAGCAGTGGGGCGTGGACCAGGCGGTCTCGCCGCCACACATGCTGACCGCGATGGTCGAGGAGGCCGTCACGACGGGTGACCTGGTCCGGCTCCTGCGCCTGGAGGGCGGTCGCGCCTCGATCGTCGAGACCAAGCTCACGACCGCATCGCCGGCGACGGGCAAGGCGCTCTACGAGCTTCGTCTGCCGCCCGATTCCACGATCGTGGCGGTGCTCCGGGAGGGTCACGTCGTGATCCCCCAGCCGGAAACGGTGCTCGCAGCGGGCGATGAGCTGGTCGCACTGGCGGCGCCCGAATCGGAGCTGACGCTCCGCGAGGCGATCGTCGGGGACTGACCCGCTTCAGTCGCCGGGTTCGAACCGGTAGCCCATGCCGGGCTCGGTGATGAAGTAGCGGGGATGTGACGGCTCCGGCTCGAGCTTCCGTCGGATCTGCGCCATGTAGACGCGGAGGTAGTTCGTCTCCTCCTCGTAGCGCGGGCCCCAGACCTCCTGCAAGAGCTGGCGCTGACTGACCAGCTTCCCCGGATGACGGACGAGGACCTCGACGAGGTGCCACTCGGTGGGTGTGAGTCGGACCGCCATGTCGTCGGCCGAGACCACTTTCTTCGCGACGAGGTCCACGGTGAACGCCGACGTGCGGACGACGGCTTCCTCGTCATCGGACGAGACCTCGCGGCGCTCGGATGCCCGCACCCGTGCGAGCAGCTCCCCCATGCCGAACGGTTTCGTGACGTAGTCGTCGGCCCCGGCATCCAGCGCGTCCACCTTCTCGGACTCTTGCTCGCGCGCCGACAGCACGATGATCGGGACCGCGGTCCACGTCCGGAGACCTCGGATCACCTCGACACCGTCGATCCCTGGCAACCCGAGGTCCACGATCACGACGTCGGGATGATGCCGTGCCGCCAGGTCGAGCGCCGCCTCACCATCCGGCGCCGTGTCCACGTCGTAGCCGCGGGCGACCAGGTTGGTCTTCAGTCCGCGGAGGATCTGCGGCTCGTCGTCGACGACGAGCACCCTCGTCATGTCGACGCCGCTTGGAAAGCGAGGACCATCGTGAGCCCGCCACCCGGCGTGTCCTCGACCCCGAGCTCGCCGTCCATCGCCTCCACGAAGCCCTTCGCGACGGCGAGCCCGAGCCCGATCCCGTCGCGGCTCGTGCCGTCACCGAGACGCTGGAAGGGCCGGAACATGCGCTCGCGGTCCTGTCGCTCGACGCCGGGGCCTCGGTCGATCACCCGCAGCTCCACGCGTCCGCCCGCGGCGGATCCGTGGATCCGCACCGGGCAGTCGGGTGGAGCCAGCCCCGACGCGTTGGCCACGATGTTCGCGATCGCCCGCTCCAGGAGACCGGGATCAACGTCGATCCGCGGCAGCGACTCCGGCACCTCGACCACCAGCTCGCGGCCACCGTCCGGGAGGCTCGCGAGCGCCTTCGGCACCACCTCGTCGAAACCGACGACGGCACGGACCAACTTCAGAGCGCCTACCTGCAGGCGGCTCATGTCCAGCAGGTTCGCGACAAGGCCGGTGAGCCGGTCGGTCTCGTCCTCGATCGTGCCCAGGAACAGCGCCATCTCCTCGGGCGACCACGCGACCTCGTCGTCGCGGAGGCTGGAGACCGATGCCTTGATCGACGCGAGCGGGGTCCGCAGATCGTGCGACACGGCGGCGAGGATCGCCGTACGGAGCGCGTCCGCCTCCGCGCGCGCGGCGGACGCCGCGGCGTCCTGCGCGAGGGCCCGACCTCGGACGGCCAGCCCGAGTTGGCCGGCGAACGCGGACAGCAGCTGCAACCGGTCGGCCTGCAGGGGGCTCCCCCGGAGCGCGAGCACGGTGTCATTGCCGAGCTGCACGACCTGCCCGGCCTCCTCGGGGTCGTCCGGGGCGCCGGCGCCCGCGGCCGCCTCTCGGATCCACCCGCTGTCGTTGCCGCCTTCGTGATGGCCGTCGTCCCGGCGGCGGAGCACCGAGACCGCGTCCAGGCCGAACGTCGTTCGGGCGTGCTCGACGAGCTCGGGGAGGGGATCGCCCTCGGCCGCCACCCGCGCGGTGAGGCGCGCGAGCGCCTCCGCCTCCGCGCCCCGGCGTTGCGCTTCCGCCCGATGCCTCGCCTCGCGGTCGACGAGGATACTCACGCTCGCCGCGACGACGACGAACACGACCAGGGCCACGACATCCTCGGGGTTGGCGACCTTCCATGTGTGGACCGGGGGA
>VAYF01000154.1 GCA_005883885.1 Actinomycetota bacterium
CACGCCGACGTCCAGCATCCGTCGTCCGCCGTGCAGACCGATGTGGACGGCTCCCTCGATGTCGCTCGGGATGCCGAGGTTCCTCGCCAAGAGGTTGGCCGTTCCGGCCGGGATGATGGCGATCGTGGTCGAGGTCGTTGCGACCGCGTCGATGCAGCGCTGGAGCATCCCGTCTCCGCCCCAGACGAAAAGCAGATCCGCGCCTTCGGCGACCGCCTTCTCGGCCTTCTTCGGCGCCTGTTTGCTCTTCGAGACCTCGTACCAGGCAGGAGCGTCGACGCCTTCCCTGGCGAGCGCCGCGCGAAGCTCCGGCAGACCGCCCCCGAGCGACTTGTCCGCGTGAGCGAGGACCGCGACGGACGTCACGTCCGAACCTCGGAGCGCTCACGCAGCCTCGGCGTCTCGACGCGGCGATCGCGGCGGCGGTCGGCAGCCACGGCGGCCGCATGAACGGCGAGCAGCGCGAAGCAGAGGGCCCCCACACCGAGGACGACGCTCGCCATCACGTCGGTGGGGTGATGCATGCCCCGGTACACACGGGACACGCCCACGTAGATCGGGAGCAGGGGCGCCACGATCCAGGTCGGGATCCTGACGGCCGAGCGACGCACGTGTGAGGAGATCAGGAGCGCCAGACCGATGTAGATGACGATCGCCGCGCCGGTGTGACCAGAGGGGAAGCTGGATGTCGCCGGCAACGAGTTGAGTCGCACGATCGCCGGGTGAGGCCGATCGATGAGCGCCTCCGTCGCCAGGAACGCGGTGAACTCGATGAACAGCCCTATCCCCAGGAAGGCGGCGTCGTACCAGAGCCGGCGGATCAGCAGGACGCCGATCGCGATCCCGGCCACCAGCAGTATCGTGCCCGCACCGGCCAAGATCGACCCGACGTCACTCCACGTGTTGAGCGTCGCGGTGCGGTGCACTTCGACCCACCGCTCCACGCTCCCATCCCAGCCGACGATCCGGGGGGAGAGGAACGACCGGGTGATGACGAGGCCGATCGCGACCATGACGACCGCGAGCAGGATCGACCCAGCGACCGACGTCGTCGCGGCGACGGCCGGAGGAGGCCACGCTCGAAGGTTTTCGCCGATCGTGCGACTCGGTTCACCCGCATGCTCGGCGTTCGCTACGGATCCCATGCCGCGGTCTTTCACCGAAGGAACGCTTCTCAAACATGGCGCCGGTCCGCGACCGCGGCACCTCAGAACCGGTGCTGGCGACGGAGATACCGTGGGCGGCCGTCGGGATCGACCACGGCCCGATAGAGCGGCCATGCCCAGATCCGCTGCCATGCCGGCACCGGCCGAGGTCGATGGAAACGCACGCGCCCCGGCGGCCTCGGTCCA
Organism: Actinomycetota bacterium; assembly: GCA_005883885.1. Lineage (GTDB taxonomy): Bacteria > Actinomycetota > UBA4738 > UBA4738 > HRBIN12 > AC-51. The sequence goes on from VAYF01000154.1 coordinate 1,353, forward strand.
CGACCTCCACCCTCATGCCACGCGTCGAGGGCCGCCGCGGCCCTGCGCCAGCGGTCGAAGCCCTCGATCGGGTCGAGCAGCCCGTCGTCATCATCCGCGCCGAGATGTTCACGCCACAACTGCAACCGAAGGTCCCGCGCGAACAGCCGAGCGCAGTCGCCCGTGCCGGCTGGATCACGGGGCTCCCTGAGATCCTCCTCTTCGTCCAGGACGGCGATCGACAACTCCGAATCGTGCGTCCAGGATCGGCGGTTCATGTTGTCGGACCCGATCAGGGCCACGACGTCATCGATGATCACCACCTTCGCGTGGACGTAGATGGCCTCCGCCTCCTCGTTCTCCAGATCGAAGACCGCGATCCGATCCGGCGCCACCTCCATGAGGTGCTCCATCATCGCGAGCTGGCCGAGTCGGTTCGTCGGACCGGAGATCCGGCCGTTGCGGTCTGGGTGGCGGGGAACGACGACGATCAGCCGGAGGTTCCGAGCGCGCCGCAGCGCCTGCTCGTAGAGCAGCGCGATCTCGTCCGACCAGAAGTACTGGTCCTCGACGTAGATCAGGGAGCGGGCGCGGTCGAGCACCTTCGCATAGATGCGCGCGATGCTCCGCTCGCCGTCGTGAGCGAACGGGTAGGCAGGTCGTTTCGCCGGATAGGTTCGCAGGACCTGGACGGCGTGCCGCCCGACCGGCGCGGGCGGGGGCCCGACGGGATCGAGCGGCGCGGGCTCCGCCGGTTCGTCCGTGGATCGCGCGATGATCCGGGGGAGGCGAAGCCCGTGCCGCTCGAGCGGCGTCGGGTCGTTCCACCGTTCCCGGAACGATTCGGCCAGATCGGCGACGGCCGGCCCACGTACCTCCGCCTGGAGGTCGTGCCACGGAGGATGCGGACCATAGGAGTGGTCCAGCCGCTCCGCCTGGGGGTCCCCCCGGTGCTCGGCGTCGTCCCGTCGGCCGTGGCACAGGTCGATCCCGCCGACGAAGGCGACCTGCCCGTCGTCGTTGATGCGCCGGACGAGGACGAGCTTCTGGTGGTGGGATCCGGTGCGACGCACCCGCTCGTCCAGCAGCACCTCGCCGCCCGCCTCGTTCACGGTGCGGGCGAGCTCGCCCTGTTCCGCTTGGTTGAACCCCAGCGCCTGCGGGTGTGACCGCCACAGGAGTCCTCGAACCTGGACGCCTCGCCGTGCAGCGGCAGCCAGCAGGTCGCCGACGCGTGGCCCCTCGGGGCCCAAGAGCTCGTCCTCGTCCCCCCGCCAGTCCGACAGGAAGAGCTGGTCGCCCTCGCGGGCTCGCGCGATGCACGCCGCGAGCCGTGCGAAGTAGTCGACGCCGTGGATCAGAGGTTCGACGCGGTTGCCGACGGTCCAGGCCGCAGGCTCGCGCCCGGCGTCGATCATGGTGGAGGGGTTGCCCCGCTCGGCCGCGGACAGGAACCAATCGCTCGGTCCGTGAACGGACCCCGACCCAACCGTCGCGCTCACCTCGTGGATCCCACCGGGTGACGCGAACGGGTGGGTGGCGATGAGGTCGCCGCAGCCGGTGCCCCGAACCAGAGCACCCGTCCGCCGAAGGACACCGCGACCACGGCGAACCAGGTCCAGCCGAGCGCGAGTCCCGCGATGACGTCCGAGAACCAGTGCACGCTCAGGAAGACGCGGGAGCCGGCGACGGCGACCGCGATGCCGACCGCGATCCCCGCGAGCACCGCTCGTGCTCGCGGGGATCGATCCCGCCCGATCACGAGGGCCAGGGCGGCATAGGTCGCGGCCGCGGCCGTCGAATGCCCGCTTGGGAACGACGGTGTCCCCAGGGGGCCCATCGGCCCGAGATCGGGGCGGACGCGTTCGACGGCGAACTTGATCAGGTTCGACGCGGCGAATTGACCGGCGACGACGAGGGTGAAGAACAGGGGCACGGAGATGCCCCGGCGTCGCCACCATCCGAGGGAGGCGCCCGCCAGCGCCACGACGACGATCACCGTGGTCGACCCGAGCGCGGTGAGCATCTGCAACAGGCGGAACGATCCGGGACCCGTGTGGGCCGCGGCCCATCGCTCGATGCTGTGATCGATGCGGACGACACCGGAGTTGGTCCGGATCATGTACACGGCGACGCCGATCCCTATGCCGGCGACCACCACAGCGAGCAGCGCCATCGTGAGCCCCAATCCGGTCGCGGTCGCCGGGTCCAGCCGCGAACGGAGGAACCGCCGGAGCCTCTTCCACCGGATCAGCTGATCCTCGACAGCGGCCGTCGCCGTCCGCGCCGGGTCCGCTTGCGGCCACGCGCGGACGGCGATCCCCGCGACGACCCCGACGGCCGCGCTGACGATCAGGAGCAGCAGGATGACGAGCACGACGTCCGGCTCAACGGTCCGGGGCGGCGGCGCTGATCTCCGCGATCGCCGATCCGACGTTCGTCTCGACGGCCAGATCGCCGAGCGACACGATCCCGACCGCACGGTCGGCCTCGACGACGGGGAGGCGTCGCACCTTCAGGTCCTCCATCAGATCGATGACGCGTCGGACGGAGTCGGCGGGGCCGGCGGCGACGAGGTCCCGACTGAAGATCTCCTCGACGGTCGTGGTATCCGGGTTCCGACCCTCGGCAACGGCGCGGATCGCGATATCCCGGTCCGTGACGATGCCCGCCACGCGTTCGGTGCCGGGCTCGACCACGATCACGTCGCCGATGTTTTTCTCCGCCATCAGACGCGCGACCGCGGTCAGCGGCGCGTCGAGGGTGACCGTCTCCGGGGCAGGCGTCATCACGTCGCGCACCTGGACGTCGCCCGGCAGCCCGTCGGAGGCCCGCGCCCAGCCGCCCCATCGCGCCATCCCGCTCTGCAAACGCTGGATCGGCGCCGCACCCGTCTTCGCGCCCAGCGTGTATCCGGCGCCGAAACTCACGATCGTGCTCAGCAGCCCCATGGCCGGTCCTCCTTCGCTCCGTTGATGTCTCCTCCTACCCCTCGAGGGATCGAGGCATGCGGAGCACCGTGGTATCGGACTACGGCGCCGCCGTTCCGGGTATGCCAGGCTGGCGGCTATGACCCAACATCGCAGGGAGCGTGAGGTGAAGTTCGAGGTCCCGGATGACTTCGACCTGCCGCCCCTCGGTCGTGCCGTCGAGCGGTCCTCCGTGAAACTGCATGCCCGCTACTGGGACACCGCCGACCACAGGTTGCTCCGCTGGGGCCTCACGCTCCGGTACCGGCACGCATCCGACGGATCGGAGGACGGTTGGACCCTCAAGGTAGGGGCGCCGCCCGGGGTTCCTGCGACTGGCGCGGTCCTCGATCGTCAGGAGCTGGACGAGCCCGGGCCGTCCGACGAACCGCCTGCCCGGCTGGCCGCGCTCGTCCTCGGGACCATCCGGGGCGAACCACTGGAGCCCGTCGCCACGATCGCAACGGACCGGGACGTGCTGCACATCGGGACGATCGAGGTGAGCGACGACCGGGTGTCCTCGTCCGTCGACGGGATGCCCGGCCCGTCCTTCCGACAGATCGAGATCGAGGCGAAGGGTCCAGGCGACGACCCGCTCCTCGCGGACCTGTCCCGCCGGCTGATCCGCGCGGGTGCGAAGACCACGACCGCCGCGAAGCTGGAGACGGTCCTCGGAGGCAGACCCGAGCCCGAGGTCGTCATCCCTCAGCTCCTGCCGAGGGCGCGCGTGGACGTGCTGGTGGGGTATGCGCTCGCGAGGAGCGTGATCCGACTGGTCGGCGAGGATCTCACGATCCGGGCGGGCGCCGATGCCGATCCCGTCCACGACGCCCGCGTCGCGACCCGCCGTCTCCGTTCCGATCTCAAGACCCTCGGACCGTATCTCGCTCCGGCCGAAGGTTTGCGTGAGGAGCTCGGTTGGCTGGGCGGACTGTTGGGCGCGGTCCGCGATCTCGACGTCCTGATCGAGCGCATGGGTGCGAGGATCCGCGAACTGCCGGACCCCGATCGCGCGGCGGCGGCTCCGATCCTCGCGAAGCTCGAGAACGATCACGATCGGCAACGCAGCGAGCTCCTCGAGGGGCTCGGCTCGGTCCGCTACCTGGCCCTCCTGGACGAGCTGATCGGGGCCAGCGGCACGCCTCCGGTGGCCGATCCCGCGGACCGACGTCGTGCGCGTCGCGTGCTCCGCACGGTCACCCGGAAGGCGTGGCGTCGAACCGCGCGAGCCGTCGATCGCCTGGAGGCGACTCCTCCGGATGCGGCGCTGCACGAGATCCGCAAGCGCGCGAAGCGGGCGCGGTACGCCGCCGAGCTGGGCCGCGAGCTGTTCGGGAAACCGGCCAGGCGATTCGCCGAGCGGTTGGCCGATGTGCAGGACGAGCTCGGCTCGCTCCAAGACACCGTCGTCGCCGAAGACCGGCTCCGTTCATTGCAGCTGCCGAACGCC
>VAYF01000369.1 GCA_005883885.1 Actinomycetota bacterium
ATCCGCGACCGCGAGACGGCCGTCATCGCCGTCGAGGCCGCCCTCACCGGTCACCTCGTGCTCTCCACGCTCCACACCAACGACGCCTCGACGACGCCGACCCGGCTCGTCGAGATGGGCGTCGAGCCCTTCCTCGTGTCGAGCGCGCTCGACTGCGTCGTCGCCCAGCGCCTGGCCCGCAAGCTGTGCACCCGCTGCCGGCAGGCCTACGTGCCCGACCAGGCCGAGCTCGACGCGGTCGGCTGGGACGTCAGCGCCCTCGGCGAGCTGCCTCAGCTGCACAAGCCGGCCGGGTGTCCGGCCTGCGGCGGCACGGGCTACCACGGCCGGTTCGCGATCCACGAGGTCCTCCTGGTCACGGAGGACATCGAGCGCATGATCGTGGAGCGGGCGCCCTCGAGGAGGTGCTCAGGGTCGTCGCCTGACGCGCCGATCCTCTGCGCATGGCTTTGGTCGCATCACGGCGGTTGGGTGAGTTCCTCGTGGAGCGAAAGGTGCTTTCGCGCCCGAAGCTGGAGGAAGTGCTCGAACGCGAGGAGCGGGAGGGCACGTCGCTCGCCCGGCTGCTGGTCAGCGAGCACCTGGTGGCCGAGAAGGACATCGTGGCCGCGGTCGCCTTCCAGACCGGGCTCCACTTCATCGACCTCGCCATCACGCCGGTCGACCCCCTGGCCAACGCGATTCTCGCGGCCGACGTCGCCCGGAAGTTCGTGGCCCTGCCGGTCAAGAGGGATGGCGACCGGCTGCTGGTGGCCATGGACAACCCGAGCGACCGGGCGGCCGTCGACGCGCTGGCCGAGGCCACCGGGTTCGAGATCGACCCGGGCATCGCCGAACGGCGGGAGCTGCGCGACCTCGGCGGGTCCGACCTCCACCTGACCGCCGGCATCCACCCGACGGTGCGGGTGCACGGCGAGCTCAAGCCGCTCACCGAGTACCCGGTGCTCATCGGCTCGGAGCTGCGGCGGATGCTCTACGCCATCCTCACCCAGAAGCAGCGGGAGAAGTTCGAGGCCGAGCTCGAGCTCGACACCTCGCACTCGATCCCCGGCCGAGGCCGCTTCCGTGTGAATGTCTTCCTGCAGCGCGACTCGGTGGGCGCGGTGATGCGCGCCATCCCGCACGACATCGTGTCGCTCGAGCAGCTCGGGCTCCCGCCGGTCGTGGCGAGTCTGGCCGAGATCCCGCGCGGGCTCGTGCTCGTCACGGGCCCGACAGGCTCGGGCAAGTCGACCACGCTGGCGTCGTTGGTGGACATCATCAACTCCAAATCGCCCGTGCACATCATGACGGTGGAGGACCCCATCGAGTTCCTCCACCAGCACAAGCGGGCGGTCGTCAACCAGCGTGAGGTGGGAGAGGACACCTACAGCTTCGCCGAGGCCCTCCGGCACGTCCTGCGCCAGGACCCCGACGTCATCCTCGTGGGCGAGATGCGCGACCTCGAGACGATCTCGACGGCGCTGACCGCGGCCGAAACCGGCCACCTCGTGTTTGCGACGCTGCACACGCAGGACGCGCCGCAGTCGGTCGACCGCGTCATCGACGTGTTCCCGGCCCACCAGCAGCAGCAGATCAGGGTGCAGCTGGCGGCGTCGCTGCAGGCGATCGTCACCCAGCAGCTCGTGCCCACCAAGGGCGGGCAGGGCCGCGCGGTCGCGTCGGAGGTGCTCATCGCCACCCCCGCGGTGCGCAACCTGATTCGCGAGGCGAAGGTGCACCAGATCTACTCGTCGATGCAGGCCGGCGGGAAGTACGGCATGCAGACCATGGACCAGTCGCTCGCCGACCTGGTCAAGCTCGGCCGCATCACCATGGAGATGGCGGTCGAGCGCAGCTCCAACCCCGAGGACCTCAGGCGCCTGGTCGGCGCCAGCTAGGAGGAACGCGATGCCGACCACGTACGCGTACAAGGTCCGCGATCGGGCGGGCAAGCTGCTCGAGGGCTCGATCGAGGCCGACAGCACCAACCTTGTCGCCGACAAGCTCCGCCAGCTCGG
>VAYF01000136.1 GCA_005883885.1 Actinomycetota bacterium
GATCTACCTCGAATGTCCGCAGTCGGCTGGTCGGATCCGGAACACGATCCCCGACGCCCGGATCATCTGCGGGCTCCGCGATCCGGTCGATCGGGCGTATTCCGATTATCTGATGTATCTCCGATCTCGCGGACACCGGTTGGATGCTGCACGTGAGCTCACGCCGTCGGCTGCCTGGGCGCGTCCCGACTCCCATTGGATGCAGATCAGCATGTACCACGAGGCGCTGCGCCGATACTTCGACGTGTTCCCGTCCGAGCGGATCTACGTCTTCCTGTTCGATGACCTCAAAGCCGATCAGGCAGCACTGGTCCGCGACATCTATCGCTTCCTGGGGGCCGACGACGGCTTCGTGCCCGACTTCGGCACGCCGCACAACGTCGGCGGGATGCCCGCGAGCATGCTGCTCGAGCGGGTCTTCACGAACGATCCGCTCAGGAGAGCGATCGATCCGTGGATCCCGAAGCGAGCGGCGGACTGGGCGCGGCGAACACGGACGCGGAACCTGCGTCGCGCGCCCCCGTTGCCGAACGAGCTCGCGAAAGAGTTGCGCGAGCGGTTCCGTGACGACATCGGCAAGACCGCCGAGCTCATCGGGAGGGACCTCAGCCTCTGGCTGGAGCGTTGACCGTCTGATCCTCGAGGCTCAGTGGGGGACGTCGACGACCTCGTGCTTGCTCGACCGTCGGTAGAGCTTCATCGCCGGCTGGAGCACCAAGCGCTGCTTGAGTCCGTACATGGCCAGATGTCGCCGGTTGAATCGCTTCGCCTGACCGTCACGGAACGCGACGACGGAATCGGTGAGCGACGGACCGTAGTCACGCTCCATCGCCGGGAACAGTTCCTCTTTCACGTGCCGGTAGAGCTGGAGATCGGCCTGGTTCGCCTCGACGATCATCGCCCGGGTGCGAGGATCGTCCAGAAGATCCTTCGCGATACGCGAGCTCTTGGCGACATTCACCGGCGCGTAGCGGATGTCGAGGTCGGGTGCGCGGAGGGCTCGCAGCAGGACGATGGAGTCGTCGAACGCCTCGGTGAGCCCGACGAACATCTCCCTCCGGGCGATCATCGAGATCGCGTCGTTCGCATCCGCGGTTCCGCCGATCCGCTGGGTCTGGGCGTTGCGAACCCAGTCCTTCTGGATCCATGCCTCGAAGGAAAGGTCGCTCCTCTTCCGGTGGTCGAGGCGGTACTGGAAGCGCGAGGCGCAGAGCGCGATCGGTTCACGGAGGAAGGTCAGGTACCTGAACTCGGTCCCGGGCTCCTCCAGGTCGACGTATCCGCTCACGCGGTGGCCGGCGATGCTGGCGAGCTTCGGGTAGAGCCGACGGACGCGCTGCAGGTCGGGGGTCGAGAACGGGGGGTCCGTCCAGGCGCCGTGCCACGGCTCCACGTCGCAATGCCGAGCCCCGTACGAGCTGCGCAGGATGTATCGCACGGTCGTTCCAGCCGTCTTGTTGATGTGGACGAACACGAGGAGCCGGCGGGAGTCGCTCATGGCCACTCGTACCCGAGGTCATGACTCGCAGCACCGGTCACGCGTGCGATCACCCGGAGATCGTCGTCGTTCAGTCGCTCCATCCACGAGCGGTCCTCGCGGATCGCTTCCACCCCGCTGAGACGCATCGAGTTGCCGATCACGTGACGCTCGGATGGCTGCAGGTGATCGGACACCGGGATGGGCTCCACCTCGATGAACCTCGCGACGCGGTCCAGCGTCTCTTGCGGTTGCGCGCACAGCTCTTCGTAGTGCAGGCGCATCCATGCGTCGCGGGGGAACGAGCGACCGACGCGGTCGGCCTCCACGTTGTAGTGGCGCCACTGGCGAGCCGCGTGCCCGACGTCGACGCCGGTGTGCTTCATGATGCTGGCGACGTTGCCCCGCGGGTCGCGGACCAGATGGATGACCTTGAGCCGCAGGCCAGGTGCACCTGCGAGGTAGCGAGGACGTTGATGATCGCGCGCCGTGTCGACGAACACGCTCCTACCCGTCTCCTCGAGGACCGACCGAGCCAGGCTCCATGTGGATGTCCTGGCCTCCGAGACGCGCCGGCGAACCGCAGGGGTCTTGCCGACCGTGGCGTCGCGGATTGCCGTCAACGAGGGATCCCCGAGCGAACTCACGACGATCCCGTTGAGCCAGCGGCGTCCCGAGACCCGGACATGCGTGTTCCAGAAGTTCGTCCTGAACACGGTCACCGGGTACCCGAGCTCCTCCGTGCGTCGGGCGATGCGATGCCAGAAGCAGCACTCGGTGAACAGCAGGCCGCACGAGCACAGGTACGTGTCCAGATCCACCTTGGCCGTGAGACCCGTCGCCGCCCCGATCGAGGTACACGCGGGGTGATTGGTCATCAGCATCCCCAAGAGCGTGGAACCCGTGTAGGGGCTCCCGGGCATGCTCACGTACCGGATGGGCGCGAGCGTGTCGTCGGCCGGATCACGCATCCGTCGCCCACGTCCCTGTTGAAGCGGAAGGCGTCGCGGGCGCGGTCGACCCGATCGCTCCCGAGCCGTCCTGCGGACCCTCTTTCCAGGCTCCTCCATGCACGAGATCGGCCCACAGATCGAGGTTCCGACGCATGGTCACGGACACGTCGTACGGTCGGCTCTGCGCTCTCGCCGCAAGCCCGAGCGCTTTTCGCTTCCCTGGATCGCGAAGGAGCACGTCGATCGCTCCGGCCAGCGCGCCGGGATCTTCTCGAGGCACGATCACTGCTGCGGATCCGAGGGCTTCGCTTCCTGACACGTCGGTGGCGACCATCGCCGAACCACACGACAGCGCCTCCAGCGATGCGAGCGACATGCCTTCCCACCGAGACGGCGCGATGACCACGTCGGCGGCGCGGTACTCGGGGGCGGTGTCGTCCACGGGAGCGCGCCACTCGATCCGCCCCGCGACGCCCAGCGAGGTGGCGAGCTCCCCCAACTGCCTGCGGTGCCCCGCGGTGCTCTCCCCCCCGACGAGGCGGAGCCTTGCCGTGCGATCGCTCAACAACGCGAGTGCGCGGATCGCGACGTCCTGACCTTTCTGCTCACTCAGCCTTCCGACGCAGACGATCAGCGCATGGTCGACGTCCCTTCCCGCAGACGGTCCCTCAGGGGAGAAGTGCGCTCGATCGACGCCGTTCGGTATCAACAGCAGTCGGGCGTCCGGGCCGAGCACCGAGCGACCCTCCGCCTCTTCCCGCTCGGAGACGGCGACGATCACGTCGCAGCGGCGAGCGAGCAGCCGCTCGATCCACCGGTAGAGGCCCTCCAGCCGGCCGCCGACGAGCCATGACCAGTAGTGGGGCGTCATCACGACCGCGGGTCGGGCGCGCCGCGGCAGCGTCGCTGCCGCGACGCGCCCGAGCGCGGCCGCCTTGGACGAATGCACGTGAAGGACGTCGTGCCCTCGCGCGAGGCGGCGGAGGGTCAAGACGTCCAAGGGATCACGGAGGGCGGGCCTGCGCGCCATGTCGAGCGCGTGATGCCGGGCTCCGACGCTCTTGACCCAGCTGGCCAGGGGCCCACGGGACCCCGGGGGGCTGATCACGGTCACGTCGTGGCCGGCTTCCACGGCCGATCCGGCAAGCTCCCGGACGTAGATCGCGACGCCGTAGTCGGCAGGTTGGGACACGATCAACACGTCGAGCGACCGATCCCCGTTCGGTCGCGTCGTCCTAGACCGGCGCGGCATCGCCCGTCCTCCGTTTCGGCCAATCCTTCCAGCAGCTCAGATCGATGCCCAGCATCTCTTCCAGCGCATCGAACTCATCCAGGTACGGCAGGCTGAGCTCGCCCCTGAGTTCCCCATCCAATCGCGGAACCTGGGTGCCGCTCGTCATGAACCGGCGGACACCGAATCGACCTCCCAGATCGACGACCGATTCCAGGTGCCGCCTCCTGAGACGTCGGCCCGTCGTGACGGCGAGGTTCGCGATCCGCGGGTACCTGGGCATGGTGCTCGCGTTCACGCGTTCGGTTGCCGCCGGGAATCCACCTTCGGGGATGCCGAGGAAGGCGGCCAGATCGCGACGGGCCGTCTCGCCGCCTCGGACCGCTTCCTCGAAGACGATCGGCAGGATCTGTCCCCGATCGAAGCGATCGAGGTACCTCCGCAGATGGCGGCTGTAATAGCCCATCTCGAGGGCTCGCGGTCTGGCCCTCAGGAACTCTTCGAACGACCCCCGGTAGTTGCGCCGTTGCAAGAGGAACCCGTACTGGGAGTACGCCCGGTCGACCGGATGCCGCAGCATCACGAGGAGCTTCGCGGACGGCAGCACCGTCGCGATCCTCGTCGGGCACTCCTGGCCGTAGAGGTACTGCGGAGAGATCTCGCCGATCGCTCGGTACCCGCCGGTTCCCTCCGGAGGGCAGAAGAACCCCTCGTACCACTCGACCCCTCGGTCGAAGTGGCGATCGAAGAACCGCACTTCTTTCCGCCGTGTGGGGAGGTATGCGTCCGGATGCCCGGACAGCAGCGAGTGCAGCCAGGTCGTCCCGGCGCGCGGAACCCCGATCCCGACGAACGTCGGAAGGGTCATCCGGACCGGCCCAGGACGCCAACCGGGACCGACGCGACCGTGTCGGGTTCCTCACGTGCCGGCGGTGCGGGTTCACGGACGATCGACCCGGCTGCCACGCACAGCGTCAGGACGAGCCATGTCGTCTTCCGATGTTCATAGGACAGCGTGGAAGCGAACATCGCGAAGCCAACCAAACCGAGCTCGACCATGACCGACAGGTAGGAGTTGTGGGCCACCTTGTCGAGGGTGTTCACGGAACGGTATTGGTCGGTGCCCACGCCGAAGAACGGATGATCGGAGAGGGCGACGAAGCCTTGAGCCCATTGCGCGGTCCTGCCGTTCAGGTTGCCTTGGCTGAGGTCGGTTGCCGTCGTCCCGAGCCGCGAGAACGACTTCAACGGTTGAACGATCGGCAACACCACGAACATCGTCGACGCCAGGAGGACGACGACCGCGATCCGGGTGGACGCCTTCAGACGGGTGAGCAGGGCGAGGCCGAACAGCAGACCGACCGCCGCCGCCACCGAGGCGGTCCGGGTCCCCGACAGGGCGATGCCCACGAAGCCCACCGGGAGATACGCGAGATTGATCACGCGGGCTCGCCTCGATGTCTCGGGAGCCGCGGCGAGGTAGCAGGCGATCGGGACCCCCAGGGCGACCGTGAAGCCGTACCCGTCCGGATTGGTGTTGCCGGGACTGAAACGCTGGTAGTGCGTGTAGAAGGCATGCGAACCGAGGTAGTTCGCGAAGGCTCCCGCGATGGCGACGTAGGAGCCGAGCACGTATGCCTGGAGGCCCATCAGGACTTCCGTTCGGGTCCGGTAGAGGTCCCACAGGGTGAAGGTGAAAACGAGGGACTCGATCCATCGAAGGACGGCACTCGTGCTGTTCACGGGGTCGGCGCTCCAGAAGACCGTGAGCGCGATCCAGAACACGAAGATGCACGTTACGTAGAGGAAGGTGATCGGCCTGCGCATCTGACCGGTCATCGCGATCAGCGCGACCCACAACACCGTCACCACGATCCCCATCACCGTCGCGATGGTTCCCAGCCCCGATTGCAGGGCTCCCTCCCAGGGGATCGTGAAGATCAGGACCAGCGAGAGCGCATAGACGACCCTCCTCATCTCTACCCCCCCACCAGGACTTCCAGGTAGCGCCTCACGACGGTCTCTTGTTCGTACGGTTCCCAGCTCTCCGCGGCCGGTGGCGTCAGCTCGCCCGCCAACGCCATCTCGATCGCCGCGGCGAGCGCTTCCTCGTCCCCGACCGGGACGAGCGCGCCGTACCTGCCGCCCTCCAGGATCTCCCGAGGACCGCTGAGGCAGTCCGTGGCGACGACCGGAACCTCGCAGAAGAGCGCCTCGATCAGTACCGAAGGAAGCCCTTCCCAACGGGAGGACAGCACGAAGACGCCCGCATGCGCCATGTGCGGGTACGGGTTGGAGATCCAACCAGGAAGATCGACGGATCCCGTCAACCCTCGTTCGGCGACGATCGCCTCGAGGGACGCCCGCTCGGGACCGTCGCCGAGGATCATGAGCCGACACGGCCGTCGGACGATCACCCGAGCGAAGGCGCGGATCAGCGTCCCGAAGTCCTTCTGCGGTGCGAGACGCCCTACCCCGAGCACCACGGGAACCTGCCCGGGGCCGAACCAAGGATGGCCGAGCGGCTCCGCCACCAGCTCTCGCAGTTCCGTGGTCACGATCGGGTTGTGCACGACCTCGATGAGGTTCGGGGACACACCCGCCGTGCTGACGAGATCGTCCGCCGTTCCCCGCGCGACGGACGTCACGCCGTCGGCCCACGGATAGAAGCGCTTGATCAGTCGTGGCATCAGCCGATGTCGTCGGCGTGGCGAGTGCGCGGCTTCGAGGGAGAGCGCGTTCTGCTCGTTCACGATCAACCTCGTATCCACCCGGGCAAGTGTCCTGGCCCAGATACCGACGATGTTCACGTAGTTCATCGACGTGAGCATGGCGTTCGGGCGCTCGCGGCGTAGGTAGCGCACGAGGCCGGGGATGCTCGAGAGGACGCGTCGGGCGTGGAGGTCCACGATCCGAACCGAGTCGGGTACCTCCTGCAGGTAATGACCCTCGGCGCGGCTGAGGACCAGATCGACGTCATATCCGTGATCCGCGATCCCTCCGGCGAGCTTGAGCATCGCCCGTTCGGCTCCGCCGCCGTCCATGTTGGCGGTGAAGATCGCCACCCGTTGCTTCGCCTTCGTCGTCACGACGGGCGCACTCATACCAGCCGCACGACCTTCCGCAAACGCCGCCACACCGTTCGCCGCATCGACTCCGACAACCCACCGAAGTAGGCCAGCACGGCGACGGCCGTCGCCGACATCCCGCCACCCAGCACCAGCACCGCCCACGAGTGCGCATGCACGACCTTTCCGCGCGCGGTCCCTACGACGAAGATCGCCGCGGTGGCGAGCGCCGGCCGGATGACCCCGCGCAACTGATCCTCCGGCGGGATCCCCAACATCCGACCGATCATGAACGGATAGCCGATGCTCTGGATCATGCGACCCAGGATGAAGCCGATCACGAGGCCGATGATCCCCCGATGGAACGGGCCGAGGAAGAGCCAGCCCAGCACGACCGAAAGGGCAGCCGAGAACGCGCCCAGCTCCGTCTTGTGACGGAGATCGAGGGTCAGATCGATGATGTTGGTATCCGTCCTGATGAGCGAGAACTGCAGCACGGACAGCACGATCATCAGCATCGTGGCCGCGCCCGGGTAGTACTGCGGCCCCACCCACAGCCGGAGGAACGACTCTTCCCATATCAGGATCGCCGCGCCGGTCGCGATGCTGAACAGCCACACCAGACTCATCGTTTCGTTGCGGATCTTGATCGCGCGCGGGAGATCACCGACGCCGACGAGCCCCCCGAGTCCCGGCATGATGGCGAAGATTATCGTGGCGACCGCGACGACGATGGCCTGCGGGACGAACCGGGCCAACGTGTACGTCGTCACCAGCTGGGGCGATCCCGCGATCCCCAACACGACGACGTCGCTCGCGATCATGACGGTTATCACGAGGTTCCACAGGAGGAACCACCAGCTGAGCGCGATGAAGCCGCGGATCTCGTCGAAGCGAGGCCGCCCGATCCCGAACCAGCCGACCCGTGACTTGGCGATGTAGACGTAGGCGACGCCCCACAGCACGGTCCCGGTCAGGTCCGCCACGGCGAGCCCGGGGACGCCCCAGCCCAGGTACGCGGCGACCGCTAAGAGGCTCTTGCTGATGAACACCAGGAGGACCGTCAGGCCCAGCCGCTTGTAGCCGAGGTTCTCGCCTTGGAGAGCCAGACCGGGGCCATCCACGCGAGCACCCCACCGATGACCGCCAGGATCGGGAGGAACAGGATCGAAACCGCGAGGGCGTTGCCAACCTGCCGGCGCTTGAAGTCGTAATCGGTGGATCGCTGCTCGTGCGCGATCGTCCACTTGAGCGCCTCCCCGGGCCGCCCGCTCGCCGGTGAGGCGTGCCCGATGAGCCGTTGCAGGAACTGCCAGACACCGAACAGGTAGTCGCCGAGCTTGGTGAGCAGGAACGGGCTGATCAGCAGACCCGCGATGATCCGCGCGACCTGCTCCGCGGTCGATGCCGCCGCGTTGAGCGAAGCCTTCTTGGTCAGGCTCCCGTCGGAGATCAGCCGCGAGATGACCCGTCCCAGAACACTCCGATGCTCCGGCGGCTCGACGGTCGGGGATCCGTCATCGGGGATCCCTCGCGGCTGCGTGCGCACGGTCAGAGCCTCGACCAGATCAGGGACTTGATCTCGGCGAGGACCTCGTCCTGCGATGCTGCCGCGTCGACCACGATCGCCGGCGTGTCCGCCCAATCGAGCTGCCAGATCTCCTGCGAACGGGGACGAACGGTCGATTCGGGCTCGACACCGGCCTTCCGTTGCACCGCGATGTCCGGGTTGACGCGGAGCACGATGAGGATATCGGGGTAGGTGATCCGCTCGTAGTACCGCTTCTCCCGAGCTGCCAGGGACTTCGCCAACACGCCCAAGCGAGCAGGGTCCTTCGCCCGTGCCGTCACCGCCCCGTCCATGGCGGAGACCTGCGGGAGCGGATACCGGTCGCAGATCACGATCTCGCCGTTCGACGCCAGCCGCCGAGCCCTTCGGTAGGTTCGGGATCGATCTCGTGCGGTGAGCACTTCCCAGACCAAACGCGCTCGGTCGCGTACGTCCATCGATCCACCGTCGGTCGCGAGTGTGGATCGGAGGCTCGACGCGGAGGAGGTCGGTCGCCGTTTCACGGAGGCCGCGACCTTCATCGAGCCCTTCACCGTTGCACTCAACAGGGACCATGCTGGCTTGCCCATGTGAACCGTGACCGCGAAGAAATTCGCCTTCGCGAGCCACCGTGTGAGCCCGTCGAGCGCTGTGGTCTTCCCTGCTCCGTCGCCGCCCACGATGCCGATCAGCACCCCTCCCCCGGCGAGCCGATGCGGGACCGGCCCGCGCCGGAACACTTTGCGACGAGCCAGCGTCCGGAACCGTCGCCACATCCTCAGGGACGTGTCGACGGCACGCGGCCGGCGAGACCAGACGGCGAGGTCGGCTTGCACGCGGCTCGCCGTCTTGACGCGCAACCACACCGAGGCTCCGGGTTGCGCGGAACGCAGGCAAGCGTTCCAGCGTTCCCGGGGGACGAACGGGATGTATCGGCCCATCAGGTCCCAGACGTCCGTGAGATCCACCTGCCCAAGGAGGTCGTCCAGCTCGCGTCGCTCGCTCCCCGACAACGACGATTGGAGGGTCAGGAATGCGTCCCAGGTGCAGTGCTTGATCGCCATGCGGAGCAGGAAGAGGCCAAGCTCGAACTCGGGAGCGGGGACCATGAACGGCGTCACCGGTCGAGCCGAAGCCAGATAGGGAACCTCGATCGGCAGGTGATAGTTCTTGGTCATGTCATCGCCGACGACGAGCTCATAGTGGGCGTGGATGTGCACGAAGCGCCCCGATCTCGGGTCGACGCCGTACGAGTGATAGACGCCCGGCAGCTCTTTCCAGCGCGGGAGGAGAGCGTCCCTGAACCCCAGATCTCGCAGGACCCCTTCGAACCGACGAGCGTCCGAGCGATGCACGAGGAGGTCCAGGTCGTTCTCCCCACTCGCCGACCGATCGAGGGACTCATTGCTCTTCCAGTGGCAGTAGCGGATCCCCGTTCCCTCGAGTGATCGGCAGAGGGACGCGACGAGCTCGAGCGTTTCCCCGCGCACATCGACCTCGTGCAGGGCCCTGCCGTCCCCGCCGGGGACAGGCCGATCGATGCCCGCGACGTCACCCGCACGCATGGCGCTATCTCCAGCTGGACCGAGATCGGACGCGGTCGAACGAGACGGACGGGGGGCCACCGACGGACGAGATGGCACCCGGTTTGGTTCCCGCTGACATGCATGCTCCACGGACTCGGGGGTGTGTGGTTGGAGGCTAAGCGGGCTCACCGCCGGCAGCACCGGCACGATGACGTAGCGCCCCTACGACGTTCGCACGATGGTGTCGCCTCGCGAGCGCACTACCTTGACCCTTCCAACCCCGGGCACCGTAGACGCGAGGAGCGCCTATCTACGCCGAGAACGGAAGACGGGATCATGATCGGATGACCGCCGCACCGAGGGAGCTTCGCGCGACCCCCCCCGAGGCGACGATCGACATCCGGGAATTCATGAGCAAGGTCGGCCGCCACAAGTGGCTGATCCTCGTGGTTGCCGCGTTCATGATGGTGCTTGCCGCGATCTATTCGTACTCCCGCCCGAGCGTCTACCGGGCGACGGCACAGTTCCTCGTCCGCCCGACCCTCGTCCAGCCGCTCCAGGCGAACCCGTTCGACACGGTAAGCATGCCGACCGAGATGCAGTTGGTCACGTCGGCGCAGGTCGCGAACATCGCCCGCGGGACGATCGGAGGCACCCTCCAAGACGTCC
>VAYF01000163.1 GCA_005883885.1 Actinomycetota bacterium
CGAGCGGTGCCCGACGATCTCCGCCCACTCCAGGAGGGATCCCTCGGCGATCATCCGGTCGAACTCCTGGTCCGTTACGAAGCGATAGTGGACGCCCTCGATCTCGCCCGGACGGGGTGCCCTTGTCGTGACGGACACGGAAAGCGCCGGGCCCTCCGGGATCCGGGAGAGCAACCGTTGGATCACGGTTCCCTTCCCGACGCCTGAGGGGCCGGCGATGACGATCAGCGTGCCTCGACGCACGAGGCGACGCCGCTACTTCTTCCCGAACTTGTCGAGCAAGAGCTCGCGCTGCTTCGAACCGAGCCCGCGCACGCGACGGCTCGCGGAGATGTCCAGCTCTTCCATGATCTTCTGCGCCCGCACCTTGCCGACGCCCGGCAATGACTCGAGCACGGTCGAAACCTTCATCTTGCCCAGCGTGCCGTCATCACCTGCGGTCTTCAACACATCGGCGAGCGTTCGCTTCCCCGACTTCAGCTCCCCTTTGACCTCTGCGCGCTTCTTACGAGCCTCCGCTGCTTTGGCGAGCGCCTGCGCGCGCTGTTCGGGGGTGAGCACGGGAAGAGCCATCGACATACTCCTTCGTTCGGTGGAAGGTCGGGAACCCGGGGAGTATACGCACGGCCCGTGAGCGGGACAAACGCGAAACGAACCGTGTGGCCTGCGGATTCAGCGCGCGGAGCGCAGGATCCCGCGTGCGACACCGACGGGATCGGCCGCGTCGGTGATGGAGCGTCCGACGATGAGATAGTCGGCGCCGCGCTCGATCGCAGCCGCCGGTGTCAGCACGCGCACCTGGTCGTGGCCGTTCGATCCTTCGGGTCGGATCCCCGGCACGGCGAGCACGAAGTCCTCGCCGCACGCATCGCGAACGTCCCGAACATCCTCACCCGAGACGACCACGCCATCGAGCCCGGCTTCCTTCGCTTCCCACGCGAGCGACGCGGGCGACGCGAGCCCCTCACCACCGTGCGACGACAGAACCGTCACCCCGAGCACGAGCGGCACCGGCTTCCCCGAGGCATCCGCTCCTCGTCGCGCTCCCTCGAGCGCCGCCCGCATCATCGCCTCGCCACCGAGGGCGTGCACGTTGAACATCCGCACGCCGAGCCGCGCCACGTTCGCGCTCGCGCGCTCGACGGTCGTGGGGATGTCGTGCAACTTGCCGTCGACGAAGACCGGCGCCCGCTCCGCGACCAGGCGGACCGCCTCGGGACCGTGCGCCCAGAAGAGCTCGAGCCCCACCTTCAGCATCGCCGTGTGCGGCGCCAACGAGTCGGCGAGCGCGGCCGCCTCCCCCAGGTCGGAGACGTCGATCGCCACGATCAGCGGGTTCTCCGGTCGCGGTCTCATGGCGCCGGCGCCGGGTTCTCCTCCGCTGCGGCGTGCTCCGCTGGCCGCAACAGGCCGCGGAGCCCGGCCGGCGACGCCAGGCCCGCGGTCTTGAGCCGACGAATGATCCCCTGCGCGACCGTAACCGCCGCGGCGGGGTCGGTCAGGGTGGCGGTGCCGACCTGGACGGCCCAGGCTCCGGCGAGCAGACACTCCACCGCGTCCTCACCGGTGCGGACGCCGCCGCTCGCGATCACGGGAACGGCGGGGAGTGCCTGTGCGACGTCGAAGACCGCGCGCAAGGTGACGGGCTTCAGGGCCGGTCCCGAGAGCCACCCGGTCACGATGCCGATCCGCGGACGGTCGCGTGTGGCCTCGAGACCGAGGGCAGGCGGTGACGCCAACAACGTGACGCCCGTCGCTCCTGCCCGCACGGCCGTCCGCGCGAGACCGACCGTGTCGTCGCACGCGCCCGGAAGCTTCGCGAACACCGGAACGAGCGACATGCGCGCCACCGCGCCCACGATCTCGTTCAGGCGATCCGCATGCGCCCCCAAGACCGCGCGATCGAGTTCGTCGTCGCGACCCGACAGATGGATCTCGATCGCCGCGACCTCGGGCCGCCCTTGCAGGGCGCTCGTCATGCGCACGTATTCCTCCAACGTTTCGCCTCCGATCGAGACGATGATCCGCGCACCGCCTCGAGCGAGCCGAAGCAGCTCGCCGGATACGAACGCATCGAGGCCCGGGTTCTGCAGGCCCGTCTCCCAGACGATCCCGGCGGGCGACTCGGCGATCCGGGGCACGTCGGAGCCGACACGCTCCGTGACCGTGATCGTCCGGGACACGATCGCGCCGACCCTCCGCAGGTCGATCAGGCCCGCGAGCTCCCGACCGGTGCCCGCGCAGCCTGCGGCGAGAACACCGGCCCGTCAACGCATGCCCGGAGGTTGTCGTACCCGGAACCGTCCCTCCGTGCCACGGGGACGACACAGGTGTTGCAGAGCCCGAACCCACATCCCATCCGCTCCTCGATCGCTACCTGTGCGGGAAGCCGGTGCACGCGGCAGAACGCGGCGATGGCCCTGAGGATCGGCGCCGGCGCGATCGCGTAGACGACCTCGGCGGCCGCGCGAGCGGCCGCGTCCGGCAGCGCGTCGAGCACGCCACCGCGCTCGCCCAGGGATCCGTCGGCTGTCATCACCGCGACGGTCTGCGCGAGGCGCTTGGCGTCGATCGGCTTGAAGACGGTTTCGAGCGCCCGGCCGCCGAGGATCATGTCGACCCGCTTGTGCCGCGCGAGGAGCTCCTGCGCCAGGAAGAACAGGGAAGCCGCCCCGCGTCCTTCGGCCACGAGGAGGCAGTTCGTGAGGCGCTTCGGGTAGGAGAACGCCTTGCCCAGCGGACCGATCACGTCGAGGAACTCATGGGCGCGGGCGGCGGCGAGCCAGCCGGTGCCCGCGCCCGCCGATGGATCGACCACGAACTCGAGCGTGCCGGCCCACCCGCCGCGACGTGAGGCCTGATGGATCGAGAAGTGACGACGGAGGATGAACGCTCGACCTTCCGGCATCGCGATCGCGAGGAATTGACCGGGGCGTGCACGTTCGCCGATCTCGGGAGCCACCAGGGTGATCGATTGGTAGACGCCGACCTTGCGCGTCGACAGGATCTCCGCGCGAGCGCGTTTCATGCGGATGCCCCCGCGACGCCGGCGGCCTCGTCGAACGTCAGCCGTACCTGGATCGGCCCCTCACGAGCGACGGCGTGGTGCTCTTGGATCGACATCGGCTCGGTGGGCTCGCCCAGGAGCGCCTCGATGCCGCGGAGCGCGGCGAACGCTCCTGGCAGCGTGGTGATGCAGGGCACGCCGGTCGCGGCGGCGGCGGTCCGGATGAGCGAGCCGTCGGTTCGAGGGGCCCTGCCGAACGGCGTGTTGATCACGAGGTCCACCGCGCCCGCACGGATCAATCCCGCGACGTTGTCCGGGTCCTCGGAGACCTTCGAAACGAGGGCGACGGGGATCCCCGCGCGCTGCAGGACCCCCGCCGTCCCGCGGGTGGCAAGGATGCGGAACCCCAGATCCGCCAGTCGCTTCGCGGGGAACAGGATCGATCGCTTGTCTCGGTTCGCCACGCTCACGAACACGGTGCCGGTGGTCGGCAGTGCGTGGCCCGCCGCCAGCATCGCCTTCGCGAGCGCCATCCCCGAGTCGGCGTCGATGCCCATCACCTCGCCGGTGGAGCGCATCTCGGGTCCGAGGATCGTGTCGACGCCGGGGAACCGGCCGAAGGGAAGGACGGCGGCCTTGACGCTGGTCGACGGGAGATGCCGGTAGTGATACCGGTCCGCGGGCAGGATCCCGTCCTCTCGAAGCTCCGCGACGGTCCGCCCCAGAAGGACGAACGTTGCGACACGTGCGAGCGATACGCCGACCACCTTGCCGACGAACGGGACCGTCCGCGAGGCTCGGGGGTTCGCCTCGAGCACCCAGATCCGTTCGTCTTTCACCGCGAGTTGCAGGTTCAGCAGCCCGCCCACCCCGAGCCGCCTGGCGAGCCGACACGTGATGTCTTCGATCGTGTCCAGCTCGTCGTCGCTGAGCGTCGCGGGGGGGATCTGGCACGACGAGTCCCCGGAATGAACGCCGGCCTCTTCGATGTGCTCCATCACCGCGCCGATGAAGACGTCGCCGGTCGCGTCGCACACCGCGTCGACGTCGACCTCGATCGCGCCTTCGAGGAAGCGATCGATCAGCACCGGGTGCTCGGGCGACGCCTCGGCGGCCATGCCGACGAAACGCTCGAGCTCCTCGTCGTCGTAGACGATCTCCATCGCGCGTCCGCCCAGGACGTAGCTCGGGCGGACCACGACCGGGTACCCGATCCGCGCGGCGATGGCCTGCGCCTCCTCAAGGGTCCGAGCCTCGCCGTGGGGTGGCGCCGGGATCTGGAGCTCGTGCAGCAGCGCGGCGAAGCGGCCGCGATCCTCGGCGAGGTCGATCGCCTCTGGCGTCGTCCCGAGGATCGCCATCCCCTCGTCACGGAGCGTGCGCGCCAGCTCGAGCGGCGTTTGACCGCCGAGTTGCGCGATCACCCCCACCGGCCGCTCCGTACGGCAGACGGCCAACACATCCTCTGCCGAAAGAGGTTCGAAGTAAAGACGGCTGGCCGTGTCGTAATCGGTCGAGACCGTCTCGGGGTTCGAGTTGATCATCACCGAGGCGAAGCCCGCTTCCTCCAGCGCGAACGCCGCGTGGACACATGCGTAGTCGAACTCGATCCCCTGACCGATGCGATTCGGACCGGCTCCGAGGATCACCACCCGAGGCCGGTCCGCGTCATCGACCTCCGTCTCCTCCTGGTAGGTGGAGTAGTGATACGGCGTGCGAGCGACGAACTCGCCGGCACAGGTGTCGACCGTCTTGAACACGGGGGTCACGCCGAGCGCCTCACGCCGCGCTCGGACGGCCGCGGCCGGACGGCTCGTGAGCTCGCCGATGCGTTCATCCGAGAGCCCCAGACGCTTCACCCGGCGGAGCTGGTCGGTCGGGAGGTCGTCGAGCGTCTTCCCCACGAGCTCGCGCGAGCCCTCGACCACCTCTGCGATCTGGTCGACGAACCACGGGTCGATCCGGGACGCCCCAGCGATCTCATCGACCGTGTGGCCCGAGGCCACCAGGGCCGCCACCTGGTGAAGGCGGTGCTCGGAGGGGAGCGCGACGTCGGCGAGCGACGGAGGGCCCGATGCGGTCAGCGAGCCGACCTGCGAGCCGTCCAGGGTCGGCCAGCCACGATCCAACGCCGGCTTCTCCAGCCCTCGCCAGGCCTTCCCGAGCGCCTCCTTGAACGTGCTCCCGATCGCCATGACCTCGCCCACCGACCGCATCGTCGAGCCAAGCGCGGCGTCCGCAGCGGGGAACTTCTCGAACGCGAAGCGGGGGATCTTGACGACGACGTAGTCCAGCGTGGGTTCGAACGCGGCGGGCGTCTCGCCCGTGATGTCGTTCATGATCTCGTCGAGTCGGTACCCGACCGCGACGAGCGCGGCGATCTTCGCGATCGGGAACCCGGTGGCCTTGGACGCCAGCGCGCTCGAGCGCGAGACACGAGGGTTCATCTCGATAAGGACCTGTCGGCCGGTCGCCGGATCCACGGCGAACTGCACGTTGGATCCCCCGGTCTCGACACCGATCACCCGGAGCACCTCGATCGCCGCGTCGCGCATGCGCTGGTACTCGCGGTCGCTCAGGGTCTGCTGCGGCGCGACGGTGATCGAGTCGCCGGTGTGTACGCCCATCGGATCGACGTTCTCGATCGAGCAGACGATCACGGCGTTGTCGGCGCCGTCGCGCATCACCTCGAGCTCGAACTCCTTCCAGCCCGCGATCGACTCCTCGATCAGCGCCTCGTGGACCGGGCTCGCGGCGAGGGACCGTCCCGCGATCTGCGCGAGCTCGTCCGGATCGCCGGCGAACCCGCTCCCGCCTCCACCCAGCGTGAACGAGGGCCGGACGATCACGGGGAACCCGAGGATCGTCCCCAGCGACACGGCTTCCTCGACCGAGCGCGCGATGCCCGATCGCGGGACGTCGAGTCCGGCGTCAACCATCGCGCGTTGGAACCCGCTCCGGTCCTCCGCCTTGTGGATCGCCTCGAGCGACGCGCCGAGCATCCTGATGCCCAGCCGGTCGAGGTCACCGGACTCCGCCAGCGCGACGCTCACGTTGAGACCGGTCTGACCGCCCAGCGTCGGCAGCAGCGCGTCCGGTCGCTCCCGCCCCAGGACCTGCAGGACGGAGGCGGGCGTGAGGGGCTCGATGTAGGTCCGGTCGGCGAACCCTGGGTCGGTCATGATCGTGGCCGGGTTCGGGTTGACCAGACACACCTCGTACCCTTCGCGCCGGAGCACCGTGCACGCTTGCGTCCCGGAGTAGTCGAACTCGCAGGCCTGTCCGATCACGATCGGTCCGGAGCCGATCACGATGATCTTGCGGATGTCCGTCCGGCGCGGCATCAGATCCCGGCCTCCATAAGCGTGCGGAAGTCATCGAAGAGGTAGCGCGAATCGTGCGGTCCCGGCGCGGCCTCGGGGTGGTACTGCACGCTCAGCGCCGGGACGTCGAGGCAGCGCAAGCCTTCGAGGGTCCCGTCGTTCAGGTTGCGATGTGAGAGCTCCACAGGGCCGTAGTCGGTCAGGGCCCGACCGTCGCCATCCTTCGCCCATCCGTCCGGGTCGACCGCGAAGCCGTGGTTGTGACTCGTGATCTCCACCGCTCCCGTCCCGAGGTGCTTGACCGGTTGGTTCACGCCGCGGTGCCCGAACTTCATCTTGTACGTGGCGCCGCCGAGCGCCAGCCCGAGCAGCTGATGCCCGAGACAGATCCCGAAGATCGGGACCTTGCCGAGCAGCTCGCGGGCCGCGGCGATCCCGTACACGGTGGCCGACGGGTCGCCCGGGCCGTTCGAGAGGAACACGCCGTCGAAGCCGCCGTGCGCGATCGTCGCTGCCGGTGTCTCGGCCGGGTAGACCGTGCATCCGATCCCGTGTTCCGCGAGGAGCCGCAGCATCGTCCGTTTCAGCCCGAAGTCATACGCGGCAACGCGGAAGACCGTTCCCCGATCGGCCGATGGCGGACCGGTGAGGCCTTCCGATCCGTACGGGGCCGGTGTGGACACCGTCGTCGCCAGATCGGCACCGGCCATCCCCGCGGACGATCGCACCCGTTCCGCGAGGGACCCCGCGTCGAGGTCCTCGGATGAGATCGCCGCACGCATCGAGCCGTGCTCCCTGATCCGCCGGGTCAGCTTTCGGGTATCGATCCCCTCGATCCCGACGATCCCGGCCCCTTCGAGCGCGTCGGCGAGCGAGCCGGTCGCCCGCCACGAGCTCGCTCGGCGAGCCACCTCACGCACCACGAACCCGGCTACCTGGATCCGCCCGCTCTCCGCGTCCTCATCGTTGACCCCATAGTTCCCCTGATGCGGTGACGTCATGGACACGATCTGGCCCGCGTAGGACGGATCCGTCAGGACCTCCTGGTATCCGGCCATGGCCGTGTTGAAGACGGCCTCGCCGAACGATTCGCCCGGCGCACCGAACCCCGTCCCTGGAAAGACCGAGCCGTCCTCGAGCGCGAGCAGCGTCGGGCGACCGGTCGTCATCTGGTCGGCTTCCCCTGCGCCACGACCAGCGCTCCTCGGAAGACCGTGTGGGTCACCCGACCGCGCAGCTGCCGGCCGATGAACGCGCTGTTGCGACCCTTCGACGCGAAGGGTGCCTCGACGACCCACACGTGGTCGGGGTCGAAGACCACGAGGTTCGCCGGCCGGCCCGGCTCCACGGGCCCGCCGTGATCGCTCGCCCCCAGGATGCGCGCGGGGGCGGTCGAGAGTGCCTCGAGGGCGCGCGACAGCGGGAGGAGCCCCGGATGCACCAGCTCGGTCAGGATCGCGCCGAGCGCCGTCTCGAGCCCGATCGTTCCGGGCGGCGCCCGATCGAACTCCGCTTCCTTCTCTTCGATCGCGTGCGGAGCATGGTCGGTTGCGACGGCGTCGATCGTGCCGTCGGCCAGACCCGCGCGGAGCGCGTCCCGATCCTCTGCGGACCGCAGCGGGGGGTTCATCTTCAGGTTGGCGTCGTAGGTGTGCAGATCCTCGTCCGTGAAGGTCAGGTGGTGTGGGGTCACTTCGGCGGTCACGCGGATCCCTTCGGACTTCGCGCGGCGCACGAGCTCGACGCTCCGTGCGCTCGACAGGTGACACAGGTGGATCCGGCCGCCCGTGGCGCGCGCGAGCACAAGGTCGCGCGCGACGACGATCTCCTCCGCCTCGGCGGGGCGTCCCGCCACGCCGAGGGCCGCGGACAGAACGCCTTCGTGCATGTGGCCACCCTCGACGAGCGACGCGTCCTCCGCGTGCTCGGCGAGGACGACCTCCCCGCCGAACGCCTTGACGTAGAGCATCGCGTTCCGCAGGAGCCGGGCCGTCGGGACCGGGTGTCCATCGTCGGAGAAAACCCGAACCCCGGCCGCCACCATCTCGCCCATCTCGGCGAGCTGCTCACCTTGCAGACCCTTCGTGATCGCCCCGACCGGATGCACGTCGCAGAGACCCGCGGCGGTGGCCAGTTCGCGGACGGCCTGGATCACCGCGGCGTTGTCCGCGACGGGCTGCGTGTTGGCCATCGCCGCCACCGCCGTGTAGCCGCCGACCGCCGCGGCGCGGGTCCCGGTTGCGACGGTCTCCTCATGCTCGTCCCCGGGCTCCCGCAGATGCGTATGAAGGTCGACGAGGCCCGGCGCGATGATGAGCCCCCGGGCGTCGATCCGTTCCGCGCCCTCCGCGGCCTCCGGACCGGCGATGAGGCCGCCGGCGACGACGACGTCCCGGACGTCGTCGACGCCGGCGGCCGGGTCGAGGACCCGGCCGCCCTCGAACACGAAGCGCATGCTCATGCGGCCTCTCCCTTCGCACCCCCGAGCAACAGGAACAGCAGCGCCATCCTGACGGCGATGCCGTTCGTCACCTGTTCCTCGATCACGGAGCGGGGCAGGTCGGCCACGTCGGAATCGATCTCGACACCCCGGTTCATCGGACCCGGATGCATGATCAGCCCGCCCTCGGGCATGAGGGCGACCCGGTCGCGCGTGATGCCGAACAGGCGCGCGTACTCGCGCACGCTCGGGAAGTATTCGAGCCGCTGCCGTTCGCGCTGGACCCGGAGCACGTAGCAGACGTCGAGCTTCGGCAGCACGCCCTCGATGTCGTAGCTGACCTGTACACCCCAGGCCGACACATCCGGCGGGATGAGCGTCGGCGGCCCCACCAGGGTGACCTCGGCCCCCATCTTCACCAGCCCGAAGCTGAGCGATCGGGCGACGCGGGAGTGCAGTACATCCCCGACGATCCCCACGCGGAGGCCCTCGAGGCGCCCGAGCTTCTCGCGCATCGTGTACAGATCGAGGAGGCCCTGTGTCGGATGTTCGTGCGTCCCGTCACCGGCGTTGAGCACGTGGGCATCGACCCATCGGGTCAGCTGGAGCGGGGAGCCGCTCGAGGAGTGACGGATCACGATCGCGTCGGCGCCCATGGCCTGCAACGTGAGTGCGGTGTCCTTGAGCGACTCCCCCTTCGCGACGCTCGATCCCCCCGCGCTGAAGTTGATCACGTCGGCGGAGAGCCGCTTGGCGGCCAGCTCGAACGAGATCCTCGTGCGGGTCGAGTTCTCGAGGAAGAAGTTCACGACGGTTCGGCCACGGAGAGCCGGGACCTTCTTGATCACCCGCGTGCCGACCTCGCGGAACGATCCCGCCGTATCGAGGATCCGCGTCACGTCGGCAGCGCTCAGGTCGTGCATCGACAGCAGATGCTCGTTCACGTCACCGCGCTCCCTCGACCACGACCGCGTCCTCACCGTCGAGCTCGGCGACGAGCACGCGGACGTCGTCCGCGCGACCCGTCGGGACGTTCTTGCCGACGAAGTCCGCGCGGATCGGCAGTTCGCGGTGGCCGCGGTCGACGAGCACGGCGAGCTGGATCTTGCGTGGACGGCCCAGGTCCATCAGGGCGTCCATCGCGGAGCGGATCGTGCGACCCGTGAACAGCACGTCGTCCACGAGCACGACCACCTTCCCGGAGACGTCGAACGGGATCCGCGTCTCGTGGACCTCGGGCGCATCCGCTCGCATCCCGATGTCGTCGCGGTAGAACGTGATGTCCAGGACCCCGACCGGCACCTCCGGCCCCTCGATCCGACGGACCTCATCCGCGAGCCGGCGCGCCAGATCGTCGCCACGGTCGGCGATGCCGACCAGGACCACGTCTGCCGCGCCCTTGTCTCGCTCCAGGATCTCGTGAGCGATCCGGGTGAGCGCCCGCCGGACGTCGTCGGGTTGCATGACCTTGGCGCTCAGAAGGGAACGCCTCCCCGTGCGAGCAGGGAGGCGGACGGATCGGTACGCATCTTCGACTCCCTTCCCGGCCTCGCGGGACCGGCTTAAAGGGCTGTTCGGCCGCACGGAGCATACCGGCCGGGCGCCAGGTGGACAACGGGGAGCTTCCTGTCGGCATCGGCCTGTTCGCATCGTTCCGCCGGACGTATGCTGGGTCGGAGTTTCCCGAACGCGAAAGGTGCGTCTGAACCATGGGACCTGAATGGATCGTCGTCGGCATCATCGCGGTCGCCGTCCTGTTCGGCGCCAAGAAGATCCCCGATATCGCTCGCAACGTCGGCCGCGCGCAGGGTGAGTTCAAGAAGGGGATGCGCGAGGGTGCCGTCGAGGACACCACGCAAGCGACGCCCCCCGCTCCGACCCCGCCCGCGGCCGCCGAACCACCCAAACCGGCAGAGCAGCCGCCCGCACCCTGATCCACCGGCCCCGCCTCACGACCGATCCCCGTCGTCACGCGACGCTTCGTCGCGCGCGATCCGCCCCAGGATGCCGTTGACGAACCGCTTCGATTCATCCGTCGACAGTTCCGCCGCGGCCTCGACGGCTTCGCTGATCGCGACGGACGCGGGGACGTCGTCTCGATAGAGCAGCTCCTCCACGGCGATCCGCAGGATCGTGCGGTCGAGCGATGTCATCCGGTCGACGCTCCACTCTTCCGCGTCGCGCTCCAGGAGCAGATCGATCGAGGGGAGATGCGCCTCGACGCCTTCGACCAGCTCGTGGGAGAACGCCGGGATGTCCCGGCCGGCCTCGTGCCACTCGGCGACCACAGCCCCGGGCGGGTGGCCGGTCACATCGGCCTGGTACAACACGTCGATCGCGATCCGTCGGGCCTCGCGGCGGCTCCCCACCTCAGCCCTTCACGCGTTCGATGTACTCGCCCGAGCGCGTGTCGACCTTGACGCGCTCACCCTCCTCGACGAACAGCGGCACCTGGACGACCGCACCGGTCTCCATCTTGGCCGGCTTCATCGCTCCCGTCCGTGTGTCACCCTTCGCCCCCGGATCCGTCTGGACGATCGCGAGCACGACAGAGGCGGGGAGCTCGACGGCGATCGGCTCGCCCTGGTGCATCGCGATCTGCGCCTCACCCGACTCGGCGAGGTACCTGGCCGTGTCGCCCATGACCTCGCCCGGCACGTGCACCTGTTCGTACGTGTCCCTGTCCATGAACACGTACTCACCGCCGTCCGCGTACAGGTACTGCATCGACTTGCGTTCGACGATCGCAAGTCCGACCTTCACGCCAGCGTTGAACGTCTTCTCGACCACCGCGCCGGTCTTGACGTTCCGGAGCTTCGAACGCACGAACGCTCCTCCCTTGCCGGGTTTCACGTGCTGGAACTCGACCACTTGGAACAGGGTTCCGTCGAGGTCCAGCGTCATACCGTTCTTGAGATCGTTCGTGGAGACGCTCACCCGGGCTCCCTCACAGCTCGATCAGCTCACGCGTGGAGACCCCGACCACCGCGCATCCGTCGTCACGGACCTCCACCATGTCTTCGATCCGGACGCCGCCGATGCCGGGCAGGTAGACCCCCGGCTCGATCGTGACCACGGAGCCCGCGGGAAGTTCGTTGGTCCGCGTCGTTCCGAGCCACGGCTGTTCGTGGATCTCGAGGCCGACCCCGTGACCGAGACCGTGCACGAAGCCGCCCCCGTAGCCGGCCTCGGTGATGACGGACCGGGCCGCGGCATCCACCTCGACGCCGGTGATCCCCGCCCGCACCACATCGATCGCGGCCTGTTGCGCCTGGCGAACGATGTCGTGGACCTTCTGCAGCTCGGCCGTGGGCTGGCCGAACGCGATGGTCCGGGTCATGTCGGCGTGATACCCCTCGACGAGCGCCCCGATATCGAGCTTGATCACGTCGCCCTCCTCCAAGACGCGGTGGCCGGGTTCGTGGTGGGGCTCGGCCGCGTTCTCGCCGAAGGCCACGATGGGATCGAACGCGAGCCCGTCCGCCCCGGCATCGAGCATCAAGCGCTCGAGCTCCCTGGCGATCCATCCCTCCGAGACGCCGAGCGCGAAGCGATCCAGGATCCCGACGAACGCTGCGTCCGTTGCCGCCTGGGCGCGCCGGATCAGCTCCCGCTCCTCGTCATCCTTCACGCGGCGTCCGTCCTCGACGACGTCCTCGGCCGCGACCAGCTCGACGTCGTCCCCCAAGGCCTCGCCCAGGCGGGTGTGCTCCGCAAGGGTCATGCTGTGTGCCTCGACCCCGAGGCGCGCCACCGAGCTCGACGCGCAGCGCTCCACGACCGCACCACGGTACGAGCGGTCGGATGCCGATCGGTCGACGTCCGGCAACTCGCGGCGGGCCTGTTCCTCGTACCGCCCGTCCGTCAGGAAGAGCTCGAACGAACCCCCGATCAGGAGTTGCCCGTTCGAACCGGTGAAGCCCGTCAGGTATCGCGTATTGGCGAGGTCGGTCACGAGGAACGCGTCCACCCCGAGGTCCTCGAGACGCGCGGCGACCGCGCGTCTCCTCAGCTGGTGATCCATGGCATCGCCTCCAGCGCGAGATGATAGCCACCGGCCCCGAGCCCACCGATCGTGGCCCTGCAGACCGCCGAGATCACCGACGTCTGCCGGAATGACTCTCGGGCGTAGATGTTCGACATGTGCACCTCGATCACCGGCGACGAGCAGGCCTCCACGGCGTCACGGAGCGAATAGGACTGATGCGCGAGGGCGCCGGGATTGAGGACGACCGCGTCCACCCCCTCGTTGGGCGCCGAGAGCAACCAACCGATCAGATCTCCCTCATGGTCCGACTGCTTCCATCGGACGGTGTGACCGAGCTCGCCGGCTCGCCGATCGACTTCCCGCATGATCTCGGCGAGCGTCTGCGATCCGTACGTGTCCGGGTCGCGTTGCCCGAGCGCCCCCATGTTGGGACCGAAGAGGTAGAGCACGTTCATACGGGAGCTCCCATCTCGTGAAGGACGCGACGCACCTCGTCCGGAGGCACATCGTCGACGATGCGTGGTCGACCCGTGTCTTCGAGCAGGACGAAGCGAACGCCGTCCCGGAACTTCTTGTCCAGCTGGAAGGCATGCAAGAGGTCCTCCGCCGGCGGCATGGGGCCTTCGGGTTCCAGCCCGAGGGACGACAGCAGCCGGAGCGTCCGGGCGGTCAGTCCATCCTCACCGACGCCGTGGGCTTCGCTCAACCGCGCCGCGAACACCATCCCCGCCGCGATCGCCTCCCCGTGCGACCGGCCCGCGAAGGCATCGAGCCGTTCCAGCGCGTGTCCGAGCGTGTGGCCGTAGTTGAGGACCAACCGGCGACCGGTATCGCGCTCGTCCTCGGCGACCTCGCCCGCCTTCGCCGCCACGCATCGGGTGACCAGTCGCTCGAGAACGACCGGATCGCGGGCCAGGACCGCGGACGGGTCGCGCTCGAGCTGAGCGAGCAGTTCGACGTCGATCGTCAAGGCGTACTTCGCGACCTCGGCCAGTCCGGCCCGGAAGTCTCGATCCGGAAGGGACGCGAGCGTCGTGATCTCGCTGAGGACGACGCTCGGCTGGTGGAACGCCCCCACGAGGTTCTTCCCCTCCGGCAGGTTCACGGCGGTCTTCCCCCCGATCGACGCGTCGACCTGTGCCGTCAGCGTCGTCGGAACCTGGACGAACGGCGTCCCGCGCATGTACGTGGCTGCGACGAACCCCGCCAGATCGCCGGTCGAACCACCCCCCAGAGCGAGGATCGGGTCGTCGCGATGCGCCTCTTGCGTCGCGAGCTGATGCAGGAGCGCGCGGTAGACGTCGAGGGTCTTCGCTTCCTCGCCGGCCGGGACGAGTAGCGCCACCGCGTGGAGCCCGACCCGATCGAACGCCGCGGCCAGAGGCGGGAACCACGCGTCGTGCACGGTGCGATCGGTCACGACGAACGCCTGCGTCGCGGCCGGGAACGCCGGCACGAGTTCGTCGGCCCGTTCCAGTACGCCCGAGCCGACGATCACCTGATAGGACCGCCCGGAAACCCGGACGGTCACGCGCTCCAACGGAGCTCCTCCACGATCGCGTCGGCGACCTCTCCGGGCGGACCGCTGCCGTCCACGACGTGTGCCGCGAACTCCCGGTAAAGGCCCTCCCGTTCCGCCAGCAAGCGCTCCAGATCGCCCTCGGCGCGGATCAGTGGA
Organism: Actinomycetota bacterium; assembly: GCA_005883885.1. Lineage (GTDB taxonomy): Bacteria > Actinomycetota > UBA4738 > UBA4738 > HRBIN12 > AC-51. The sequence continues at coordinate 14,437 of VAYF01000163.1, forward strand.
CGATCCGCGGCGGGCGAGACGCGCTCCTCCAGCACTGCCAGGGGAACGTCGAGGTACACGCACGTTCCGGTGTTCCGCAGCGCGATCCGGTTCGCAGGCTCCAGGACCACACCTCCGCCGCAGGCGACCACGGACGGGTCATGGCGGGACGCCTCGACGAGCTCCCGGGCCTCGAGCGCACGGAAGGCCGCCTCTCCTTCGTCCGCGAAGATCTCCGGGACGGTCGAGCCGTGGCGCCGCTCGATCTCCTCGTCGAGGTCGACGAAGGGGACGCCCAGCCGACCGGCGACCTCGCGCCCGACCGTCGACTTGCCCGACCCGGGCATCCCGACCAGGTAGACGATCACGGCAGCGCCTCGAGGTACCGGTCGAGGTTCGCCCTCGTCTCCGGGAGCGAGTCCCCCCCGAACTTCTCGAGGGTCGCGTCCGCCAGCACGAACGCGACGACCGCCTCGCCGACCACACCTCCGGCCGGCACCGCGCAGACGTCGGTCCGCTGCTTGATCGCGACCGCGGGCTCCCCCGTCGCGAGGTCCACCGTGCGGAGCGGGCGCGGGACCGTCGAGAACGGCTTCATGGCGGCGCGCACCCGGATCGGCTGTCCGGTCGACATGCCGCCCTCGATCCCGCCGGCTCGCGCGGTCGCCCGCGCGAGCCGGCCGTCGCGCAGCACGATCTCGTCGTGGGCCTTCGACCCCGGACGCGCGGCGCTCGCGAACCCGTCGCCGATCTCGACGCCCTTCACCGACTGGATCGACATCAGCGCCGCCGCGAGCCTCGCGTCGAGCTTGCGGTCCCACTGCACGTAGGAGCCGAGCCCGGGCGGGACGCCGTACGCGAGGACCTCGAAGACACCGCCGACCGTGTCCTTCGCCTTGCGGAGCCGATCGATCTCGGCGGTCATCGCTCGGGAGGCATCCGCGTCGGCGCACCGAACCGGGGATGCGTCGATCGCGTCTCGGTCCTGCGGGAGCGGCGGCTTCCGTCCACGGCTCCGGACCTTCCCGATCTGCACGACGTGGGAGACCACGTCGATCGCCAAGCCCTGCAGGAACGCCTTGCAGAAGACGCCTCCGGCGACCCTCGCGGCCGTCTCGCGGGCGCTGGCGCGCTCGAGCACGTCGCGGACGTCGTCGAACCCGTACTTGAGCGTGCCGACCAGGTCGGCGTGGCCGGGGCGTGGCCGGGTCAGCCGCTGCGACGGATCCGGCGTTCCCTCCGGCGACATGAGCTCCCGGTACTTCTGCTCCCACTCGACGTTGGGGATCGTGACGGCGATCGGCGATCCGAGCGTCAGCCCATGACGAACCCCGGCCACGACCTCGAAGGCGTCCGCCTCGAACCGTTGCCGGCCGCCGCGCCCGTACCCGTGGCGGCGGCGCGCGAGCTCATCCGCGAGTGCCTTCGAGGAGAACGGGACCCCCGCGGGGAGCCCTTCGAGCACCGCCACCAGCTCCTTCCCGTGGGATTCCCCGGCGGTGAGCAGGCGCAACATGCGCCCGATGATAGTGAACACGCGGTACCGGACCGCGCGCGGAAAGGTGCGGGGGCGGCACCCTTGCGGGGCCGCCCCCGCCGACCGGCGACCGCTCCCCCCGTGGGCGGGCCGCCGGGCTGTGCCCCGCGTCTACTTCGACGGGGTGATACAGAGCGTGAACGACTCGTCGCCGAACACGAACGTCCCACAGTTCCCCGAGACCGACCGCAGCTCGAACCGGTTCCCCGGCCCGAAGCGCTCGCCGATCGCGACGTTGTAGACGACACCGTCGATCTCCACCTGTGCGCGATCGGTCCCGCTCACCCTGAAGGTGTCCAGCAGGACCACGGTGTGACCGCCGAGGTTGGCGCTGGAGCCGCCGCCCGGTTGCGTCGGGGTCGACGAGGTGGGCGTCGAGGTCGAGCTCGACGAGCCGGAGCCCGACGAGCTGCTCGAGCTGGAAGAGCCAGAGCTCGAAGAGCCGGTCCCGGAGGTCGCGACCAAGAATTGCGGAGGGGTCGAGAACGGGTCCCGCCCGGTGAACACCGCTACCGGGGTCGGGGTCGGTGGCGCGACGGTCGGGGTGGTGGTCGGGGTCGCCGACGCCGCGGCGGTGCGTCGTGGCGGTGCCGGCGTCGTGCCACCACCGCTCAGCACGTTGAACAGGACGAGCCCCACGACGAGGACCCCGGCCACGACCCCGCCGATCCTGAGCGTCCGTCGGTCTCGATCGGAGAGGGGCATGGCTACCCGGTCCCACCGGAGGTCGGACCGGGCTCGGAGCCCGGTCCGGCGCTCGTGTCGGTCGTGTAGGTCTGGATCGTCGCGCTGAGCGTCAGGAGCGGGACCCCGGTCTGGCTCGTTTGACCTGGGGCGAGGCTCATGTTGGTCACGATCGCCGCTCTCGGGAGCGTCTCGATCTGATACATGAAATCCGTCACGTCGAAGTACGTGCCCGTCGCGCTGACGCCGACCGCGATCTTCGACAGGCCAGACGTGGTGTCGAAGACCGGGGTGCCCGGCGACAGGGACACAAGGTCGATGCCGGCGCTGATCGCCGCGTTCTGCAGCAACAGGATGAGCCCCGGCTCCTCGGCGGTGGGGGGGATCCGTTTATCGACCTCCGCGATCGTCCTGCGCGCCTGCGGCGCGGCGGCCTTCGCGTCCTCCAGGGCGCTCCGGCGCGATTCGAGCGTCTGCTGATCGCGCTGGGCTTGATCGAGCTGGTCCTGCGCCTGCGATACCTGCCCCATCTTCGGCAGGACGAGCAGCAGGATCATCAGGATCGCGACCCCGGCGACGGCCAGACCCGCGAAGAGCGGTGCGCGGCGGCTATCCACCGGCCGTCACCTCGCCTCGTCCCCGCGGCGTCTCGACGTCTTGGGTCAGGTCGACGCTGGTCGTGAACGTGTAAGCATTCGGGACCGTGGAGTCCGCCGTGATCGTCGGCATCCATGGGTTCACCCAGCCTCGGACCAGCTCCAACCTCGTCAGCCAGATGCTCAAGGAGTCGAACCCGATCGCTTCCCCACCGGTGGTCATCGTGCCGATCAACGGGGTGGCCGTCGTCGAGCCCCCGGTCGCCGGCGCAGGTCCGGTGATCGTCGCCGAGAACGTGCTCAGGTAGGCGTCGCTCGGGATCACCCGCGACAGGTCCATCAACATCCCGGAGAACGAGACCTCGCCCGCGTAGGCGGCATCGAGCTCGCCCTGCGCCTGCTGCGCCTGGACCTGCAGGTCGTCGTACTTCTGCAGCGAGTCGATCTGACCCTGCAGCTGGGCGTTCGATTGCTTCTTCGCCGATATGTCGCTGTTGACCGACCCGAGACGACCGACCTGGACCAGGAAGAAGACCACGATCAGCGCGAGGATGATGGCGCCGGCCAACAGGACGGTCAGCGTCAGCCGGCGGTAGCGCTGCCCCTGAAGGATGTCGGGAGGGAGGAGGTTGACCTGGCTCATCACGCCCTCCCCGGGATCGCGAGACCGACCGACACGGCGAAGAACGGCTCTGCCGACGCCAGCGCTTCCTCGGACTCTTCGAGCTCGGACGGCACGTGCTGGAACACGCGACCGGGGTCCACGGGGACCGGGATGCGTTGGCGCATCAGGTCGATCAATCCCTCGAGCTTCGAGCCACCACCCGTCACCAGCACCCGCGCGATCCGAGCCTCGCGCGCCTGCGCCGTGTAGAACTCGAGCGACGACCGGATCTCATCGACGAACGCCGCCGCGCGCTGCAGCGCGACCTGCCGAACCTGCTGAGGTCTCGGCGGCGCTCCTGCTTCGGGGCCGGTGGCTCCCTCGGATCCGTCGGTCGGTCCGGTCGGGGCCGGGGCATCCGGTTCGTCGATCTCCTCGCCCCGCTTGAGCCGCTCCGCGACGACATCGTCGACGCCCGCCGCCCTCGCGATCGCGGTGGTCACGTCCCGGCCGCCGCTGGGGAGGATGCGGACGAACCTCGTGTCGCCACGGTCGTGCACGACGATATTCGTGACGTGGGCGCCGATGTCGATGATGGCCTCCTCGCCACCCTCCTCGAGGTCCATCGACACGTCCGGCGTCCCGACCGCGCGGACGAGCGCGAACGGGGTCAGGTCGAGCCCCATGGGCTCGAGCCCCGCTCCCGTCACCGACTGGACGACCTGGTCCACCATCGCGCGTTGCGCGGCGACCAGGAGCATCCGGAGCATCTTGCGGTCGTCCTGCTCGAACTCGCCGATCGGGTCGTAGTCCAAGACAGCCTCGTCGACCGGCATCGGGATGAACTCCTGCACCTGGAGGCTGAGCGACGCCTTCAGCTCCTTCTCCGGCAGGAACGGCAGGGCGATCTCGCGGACGACCACGCGCTGGTTCCCGACCCCGAGCCACACCTGTCCGCTGCTGAACCCGCCCCGCTTCCACAGCTCGCGGAGGGCCGACGAGACGGCAAGTGGCTCGCGGACCTCCCCGTTCTCGACCGCCCCCGCGGGCAGCGGGCCTTGCGCGGCGCGAACCACCGTCGGCTGCGTCCCGGCCGAGAGCTCAGCCGCGCGGACGGCGGTGGACCCGATGTCGAGCCCGATCCGACCCTTGGCCACTCAAGCCCCTTCCACGTGGACGGAGCGCTCCGTCAGATAGCGCTCGACGTCCCCCTCGCGGATGCGGTAGTTGTGCCCGACCCGGACCGCGGCGAGCTCGCCGCCCTTGATGAGCCGGTAGACGGTCATGTTCGAAACGCGCATGGCTGCGGCCACCTCGCCCACCGTGAGGAGCGATCCTCCACCAGGGACGAAGGCCTTGGAGTCGCCGATCGCCATCCGCCGTTCTCCGATCCGAGCCCGTCTCGCCTGAACCTTCCGAGGCTAGATGTGGCACCTGTGTCACAGGTGCCACATCTGCCACATAGTGTTCATCGAAGCTCAGGTAGCCCCGAAAGCAGGCTCACGAAACACCAGGGGTCAGGGCAAGTCAAACATCCCGGAGGGGGGATTTCCGCAGGTCGAACGCCTGTTCGGGTTATGGGCCATCCTCAGACGCGCACGAACGTCCGGAGGTACCAGTCGGCGAGCCGAGCTCCCCAGAACGCGCCGACCACCGCCCCCGCGGCCAGCGAAGGGCCGAAGGGGATCGCCGCTTTGCGCCCCCGACCGACCAGCAGTGCCACGATCGCCCCCGCGCCGCCGAAGAGGATCGACGCGCCCGCGGCGACCCCGACGTAACGCAGGCCGAGGGAACCGAGCACCAACCCGATCAGCGACGCCAGCTTCACGTCGCCCATCCCCATGCCCCGCGACACGAGCGCGACGACGAACAGCGCCCCACCGAACAGTGCGAACCCGGCGACCATGCGGAGGAGGTCCACGGGCGCACCGGCCAGCCGTGCGACGGCCAGGTAGACCGGGAACGCGACGAGCGACGGGTACATCACGCGGTTCGGGATGATCCGGTGCTCGATATCGATCACGGCGATCGCGGGCATCAACATCAGGAGGGCCGCGATCGCGACGGCCACCCAGACGCTCTCGTACACGAGGAACGCGCCCGAGAAGAGCACGGCGGTGGAGAGCTCCAGCAGCGGGTACCTGGGCGAGATCCGCGTTCCGCAGTTGCGGCACCGTCCACGCAGCAGGATCCACCCCAGGATCGGGACGTTGTCCCGGTTGGCGATCTCGACCCCGCAGGTCGGACACCGCGAGCGGGGTCTGACCACCGACTCGCCCGCGGGGACAAGAGGTTGAGCTCCTGCCAGAGGGTTCGTTCGTACGTCGTTCCGAACCCGAGCACGCGCTCGATCCGCGAGTTGTAGAGGATGTCGTAGCCGTTCTTCAGGTCCATGCTTCCCGCGTAGAGGGCGCCCTCGCCCGGTGGCTGGCTCGCGGGGTGGTTCTTGAACGCCATCTTGCCGGTCGTGTAGAGCAGGCCCACGACGCCGTCGTCCGGGTTGGAGACCGTGCCCGCATC
>VAYF01000137.1:0-344 GCA_005883885.1 Actinomycetota bacterium
TCGACGCGGGGGCGCAGCGGGTCAGCGTCGGCGGGGGCCTCACGTGGATAGCGGTCAACGCGATGGCGGGAGCGGCGCGGAGCATCTTGGCCGGGGATCTGTCCGTCCTCGAGGCCCGTCCGCCGCTCGAGGAGTGGTTCGCCTGAACGCGGGCGAAGGAACAGATCGATGCGATTGACGAAGATGGGACACGCCTGCGTCCGCCTCGAGAAGGACGGACGGATCTTGGTGATCGATCCGGGCACGCTCACAGAGCCGGAGGCTCTCGATGGGGCAGAGGCGATCCTCATCACCCACGAGCATTTCGATCACGTCGAACTGAGCCGCGTCAGGGTCGCCGCCGA
>VAYF01000137.1:427-5264 GCA_005883885.1 Actinomycetota bacterium
GTGGGTTTCCTCGTCGACAGGCGAGTGTTCCATCCCGGCGACGCATACACGGTGCCAGGGGCGAGCGTGGAAACGCTCCTCCTGCCGACCAACGCGCCGTGGCTGAAGGCATCCGAACTCATCGATTACGTCGTGGAGCTTTCGCCGCGACGCGCCTACTCGGTGCACGACGGGTTCCTCAACGAAGCGGGGCTAGAGCTCGTGGACGGGCTCCTCGGCTCTCTGGCCGGGGAGCGAGGCGCCGACATCCGCCGTCTCGAACCCGGCGCGTGGGTCGACCTACCTTGATCGCCGCTGTCGACCGGCGCCGGATGCGTCAGTTGCTACAGCCGCAGCCGCCACCGCAGCAGCCGCCGGGGACCTGCCCGCTCGCGCTTCCGGTCGCCGTGGAGAACGAGAACCGGCGACGAACCCGGTCGCTCCCGCACGAGGGACATGCCAGCGCGGTGTCGACCGAGACAGAGCTCATCGGTCGGCGCTCCTCGAACGGGTGCTCGCACGCGAGGCAGATGTACTCGTAGGTCGCCATGGGCGCTTCACGATACGGAGTCAGCCAGAGCACCGCAACCAGTGGGTGATCCCGGAGGGAAGTGAGATCCGAGCCCGGAACGAGCCACGCTAGGACCCGCGGCTGTTCATCGTCTCCTTGATCGACGCCACGAGCGCGACCGACAGCAGCGCCGGTATCGCCGTGACGATGAACGCCGTCCCGAACCCGAACGAGCCGGCCGACCATCCCGCGACCAACGGGCCGAGGACGAAGCCGAGGTCGCCGACGAATCGGAACACACCGACCGCCGTCCCCTTGAGCTCCTCGGGCGCGACGTCAGAGAGCATCGGCGCGGGTGGGACGCCCGAGTAGGCGCTCGCCACGCCGAGCGCGCCCAGCACGACGATGAACGCGAGGGGCGTCGACACCTGCCCCAGCAGAGCCGTCGTGAGCGCCAGTCCTGCCAACGCCGGGATCAACACCGCGCGCCGGCCTCGCCGGTCGCTCGCCTTGCCCGCGGGATAGAGCGCGACGAGCTCGGTCGCCGTCGCGACGCCGAGCGCGAACCCGACGCCGGTGATGCTGAGCCCGATGTCGGTGCTCGTCCCGAACAGCGGGACCAGCGTCTGGAAGACCGCCCCGATGATCCACAGGTAGACGCCGTTCACCACCAGCACCGTGATGAACGGCCGGTTCCACGGCAGGCGACGGATCCCGCCGCGCCGCGTCTCCGACTCGTGCCGCACCGGGTCGCGGAGCGTCTTCCAGAACACGACGGCCGCGATCAGACACGCTCCCGCGTAGACGTACAGCGGGCTCGCCAGCCCGAACCAACGGGCCGTCAGACCGCCGAGCGGCCCACCCGCGATGAAGCCGACGTTGAACGCCGCGTAGTACACGCCCATCACGCGGCCGCTGCGTTCCGCCGGGACCGAGCGAAGGAGGAACGAGAGCAGGGCCGCGAAGAACAACGCCGATCCCACGCCACCGACGGCGCGGAAGAGCACGAGTAGCGGGAACGTCGGCGCCAGGCCGGCTGCGATCGACGAGATGCCCACCCACACCGCGCCGAAGGTCGACATCGCGCGTTCGCCGTACCGGTCGATGAAACGCCCGACGAACGGGTCGGAAACGAGGCGCGCGAACGAGAACGCCGAGATCAGCAGGCCGACGGCGTCGTAGCCGACACCGAAGCTGCGGGCGTAATTGGGGAGGACCGGCGCCAGGATGCCGAACCCGAGCATGACCACGAAGGTCCCGAGCATCGCCGCTCGGATCTCTGGGATGCGGAGCACCTCGCGGATCCCCAGGTGCTCCTCGCCGCTCACGCGCCGCAGTGTACGGAGGTAGATTCCGCCGAGCTCGGGATCGGAACCGGCCGGATCGCTCTGCCGCTCGCGCAGCGCGGCGTACAGGTCCACGGCATCGACCTGTCGGAGGCGATGGTCGCGAAGCTGCGCGCGAAGCCGGGCGGCGGAGACATCGATGTGACGATCGGAGACTTCGCGACGACGAAGATAGAGGGCTCATTCTCCCTCGCGTACCTGGTCTTCAACACGATCATGAACCTGACGACGCAGGAGGCACAGGTCGCGTGCTTCCGCAATGTGGGTGCCCATCTCCAGCCGGGCGGATGCTTCGTGATCGAGGTCGCCGTCCCTCAGCTCCAGCGGCTCCCGCCCGGAGAGACGATCCGCGCATTCCAAGCGAGCGACACGTATTGGGGATTCGACGAATACGACGTCGCGGCGCAAGGTCAGGTCTCACATCACCTCTCATTGCGCGACGGAGAGGTCGATCGCTTCTCGTTCCCGTTCCGATACGTCTGGCCATCGGAGCTCGATCTGATGGCGCAACTCGCCGGCATGAAGCTGCGCGAGCGCTGGGGAGGGTGGAAACGGGAGACGTTCACGAGCGAGAGCGACAAGCACGTGTCGTGCTGGGAGAAGCTCGCGCCCAAGGACTGACCAGAACCCGGCCGGGGGCGCCGAGGTCTGGAGGGCGGGCCAGGCGGGCGAACGGAGAGGTGTGACTCGCCCGTCGTTCGCGTACTCGGCACGCTAGACCCACCCTCACCACCAGGGTACGGCCGGAGATCGCGAATACTCGTTCAGTCGGGGTGCTCAATCCTCGGCGATGTCGGTCAAGAAGACCTCGACCCGGTCCAGCCCGTCATGGCTGTCGACGACGATCGAGAATGTCTCCTTCTCGACGAGGCTGTAGTCGAGGGTCGTGATCGGTGACCCCGCACCGTGTTTCTCGAGCGTGTAGCCCTTGCGGTCGGCCATGTCGCTGAGACGTTTCTCCCGCGCTTCCAGCGATTCGGCCATACCGCCCTCCCGGTCCCTCGGTGTGTCCCAGTCACGGCGATTTTCTCAGACTTCGCTCCTCGCGTCCTGCGCGAACGGAACCTACGGTCCTGCTGGTACGCGTTCAGGTGAGCCGGCGCCACCCGGCGACTCGCCGACCCGCGGGACCGCCGCCTTGTGCCGCAGCAGGAAGAGACCGAGCAGACACAGCCACAGGCCTCCGAGCGCGAAACCGGCGACGACATCGGTCCACCAATGGACGCCGAGGTAGATCCGAGACAGACCGACGAGCCCGACGATCAGCACGGCCGCCGCCCAAACCACGAGCTTGGCGCGGATCGATCGGCCGGCTCCGATCAGCAACGCCGCCAGACCCCAGCACGCAACCGCCACGGTCGCGTGGCCGGACGGGAAGCTGAACCCGGAGACCTCGATCAGATGAAGCGATCCCGGGGGCCGCGGCCTGCCCACCCATGACTTCACGAGGCGATAGGTGACATTCGCTCCGACCAGAGCGGCCGCCATGAACGCCGCGGGACGCCAGTCCCGATCGCGGAACAGGAAGTAAGCGCCAACGAGCACCACGAGTGGGATCATCACCACGTTGGAGCCGAGCCACGTGACGCCCTTCATGAGCGCCGTCGCCCACGCCACCCGATGGTCCACGACGAACCGCGTGACGCCGGGATCGGTGAGGACGGCCTCCTCGTGCGCGAAGACGTCCTGGGTGAGCGCGATGAAGATCCAACCGCACAGCCCACCTGCGAGGACGACGACGCTCAAGCCGAACCCCCAGGGCGACCCCGTCTCGACGCGTCGCGCGAGCCAAGCGGATGGTCCCGGGAACCTCCCGCGCGCCCACGCGACCAGGCCGGCGCGGGCGACGCGATCACTCAGCCGCTCGCCCCGTTCCCGGATGTTCCGCAGGACGCGGCCGACCACGAGACCGACGATCACCAGGACGAGCAGCGAGAGACCGACGGTGCTGGCGTCGGCGGCTACCCGCCGCCACGCGGCTCCGGCGAAATACCCCAGGAGCACGAACCCCGTTCCCCACAGCAGGCCACCGGCCGCGTTGTAGATCAGGAACTGGCCATACGGGACCTCGGCCATGCCGGCGAGGCCGGGGACCATCACGCGAAGGGCCGCGGTGAACCGCCCGAAGAAGACGGCGGTGCCTCCACGGCGGCGCAGGTACGCCCGTGCGCTCTCGAGGTGCTCATCGATCCGATGGCGGAGGAACGGAACGCGACGACCGATGCCGCGAAGGATCTGGTGTCCCCACCGTCGGCCGACGAAGTAGCCGATCGTGTCTCCGACGATCGCGCCCGAGACGGCTGCCACGATGACCGCAGGGAGCGGGATCCGGCCGTTGAACGCGAGCACCCCTCCGAGGATCACCGCGATCTCGCCGGGGAACACGAAGCCGAGGAAGGCCGAGGCCTCGAGCGCCGGCACGAGGAACACGATCGCGAGGGCGACCGAGCGGTCGAGCGAGAGGATCCGATCGGTGATCCGTGCCAACATCTGATCCCCCCGAACCTCGAGCTCTCAGTCGCTCGACCCGGTGCCCGTCCCGACCGTCGCCGCGACGTTCCCAGCCTGCCACCCGACCAGCGGATGGAGCTCCCACCAGTTGTGGAGCCCATCGTGACGGACGACTCCCCACGCGGTGATCTGCTGGCCGACGTGCGGCGGATCGAGCGGGAACTCGGGCATGATCTCGAGCACGAGGAAGGCCCCCTCCCCCTCGACGCGGATGTGGTAGTCGCCGTCGAGCTCGTGGCTGACTTGACTCACGTCACCGACCACCGTCGCGTAGGTCGCGAGAGTCTTCCCGGCGGCGATCGTGTCGATCGGGATCGTCTGGTACTCCACGGGAGGAGCAGGCGCCGAGTTCGCCTGGAGCATGCCTTCGGCCCGGAGCGCGGCCGACCTCCAGCCGTGGTCTTGGATCGCCCGGATCCCGTAGCCGGTGCCGAAGACGACGAACGCCAAGCCGATCGAGATCCCTCGCCGATGCCGTTGAGCGAAGTCG
>VAYF01000138.1 GCA_005883885.1 Actinomycetota bacterium
CAGCACGCGTTCCTGATTGCCGGGAGGCTCCTGGCCCAGCATCCTCGGGCCGCCCGTCAAGTGATCATGGTGACCGACGGGGAACCGACGGCCCACCTGGAGGGCGAGCAGGCGTTCTTCGCCTGGCCCCCGGAGCCCGAGACGATCCGGCTGACGCTCGCCGAGGCGGTCCGTCTCTCGCGCAGCGGCGTCACGCTGAACATCTTCATGCTCGAGGACTCGGAGGGGCTCGCGCGGTTCATGGAGCGCCTCGCGGAGCGAACCGGCGGCCGCGTCTTCCTGATGGACGACCGCAACGTCGGCGAGTTCGTCCTGCGCGACTACGTCCGTCATCGCAGCCGTTAGGCTCGGGATCGTGCCTCGCTGGCTGAAGCGGACGCTCTGGCTGAGCGTGTTCGGCGTCTGCGCGGGAGCCGGCGCCTTCGTCGCGGCGCATACGAACCCCTTCCCGCCGGGCGTCGAAGATCCCGGTGCGCGGGCGACGACCCCTGCACCGACGACCCCGGCACCGTCGAACCAGCGCTGGAACCTGGTTATGGACAGTGCCACCCGCCACGATCTACATGTCGGAGGTTCCTGCCGGAGCCGTTGGCTCACGTCTGGACACGTCACGATCCTGCCGGACGGCACGGCCGAAGGCGAAGCGCTCGCCGTGCTTCGCGGCTGGGGCTGCGACTTCCCTGTGGCCCAGGTGCAGACCCGGAGGGTGACGCTGCTCGTCACCGGCAGGTCATCGGGCGGTCGCGTCGTCCTCGGCTTCAAGCGGGCGGGCGTCGCTCCGACCGGGTCGCAGGATCTGGGAGGGTTCCTGGCCACGATCCGACGCCTCGCGCCGGCGATCCGCTTCACGGATGGGCACGGGGGTGCGGTCGCCGCGGCCTCGCGGCCCGACGGGGACCTGGGTCGCTTCGTCGACGACGGTGAGATCCAGCTCGACTGCGCAACGGGCTGTTGACGGTGCGCTGATGCACAACTGGTAACCCAATGCACAATCGTGGATGATTGGAAGCCTATGAACGACGAAAGCCTCCAGCGGGCCAATGCCTTCCTTGCTGCAGTCGTCGAGCGTGGGGCTGTCGGCGAGGTCATGACCGATACCCCGGCCGAGATCGGGCGAGCGCTCGGGCTGCCCGATGCCCTGTCCACCGCCAGGGCCGTCCGCGCGCTGATCGCCCGCCGCCGGCTCGAGCCGGCTAACGGCTCGTACCGGCTGCTGGACGCCCGGCCCGTGGACGCCGGTGAGAAGGAATCGATCGGTCGGCGGCCGCGGCGCGCCCGCGGCGCGGCGAAGCCGCGCGGCGGGCGCGCCGCGGGTGGCTCGCCCGGCTACTCGGACCTGGGCCGGGCGGTGGCCGACAAGGTCGTCGAGCTCGGCCGGGAGAACGCCCAGCTCCGGGCGGAAGCACGTCAGCTCCGCGAGGAGACCCGCGACGCGCGGGCGCGGATGGACGAGGCCGAACGTCGCGCGCGGTCGTCGTCGGAGCGAGCCCGCGAGCTGGAGGGGCGGGCGGAGATGGCCGAGTCCAACCTCCGTTCGCTCCTCGCCTCGGCGCGGGGCAGCAACGTCCGGTCGGACACCCCCGTCGGCGACGCCGAGATGGCCGCGATCCTGGGCGTGCTGAAAGGCGAGGACGCCGAGCAGAGCGGCGTCGTCACCGGCGGACCATCCGACGAACACGATGACTCGGAGACCGGGGACGAGCTGGCCCAACCCAGCGGAACGCCCGCGGCTGGCTGAACCTCCCCGCTACGGCTCTTCCCCGAGCCCCGTCAGGTAACACGCGACGTCGTGACCCGGCGCGAGCTCCTCGAGCGCCAGATCTTCGCCGACACAGCGGTTCAGGATGCCGATCCTCTCCGCTCGGCCGCTCGCGACCACCGGACAGCGGGGGTGGAACCGACACCCCTTGGGGATCCGGGTGGGGTCCGGCGGCTCGCCCTGCAGGATCGGCCGCTCGGTGCCACCTGCCTCCGGCACGACGTTCAGCAGCGCCTTCGTGTACGGGTGCTTCGGACGCTGAAGGACCTCTTCGGCGGGTCCGACCTCCACGACACGACCCAGATACATCACGGCCACTCGATCGGCGACGGTCCACGCGAGCCCCAGATCGTGCGTGACGATCAGGATCGAGATCCTGAACTCCTCCCGGAGCTTCATCAGCAGGGCAAGGATCTCGCCGCGCACCGAGGCGTCGAGGTTGGAAACGGGCTCGTCCGCCACGATCACGCTCGGATCGACGACCAGCGCTCCGGCGATCACCACACGCTGGCGTTGCCCGCCGGACAGCTCGTGCGGATACAGGAGGTAGAACCGCTCCGGCGGCCGGAGCCCGGCCCGTGAGAGCGCGCGGGCCACGAGCTCGTCCTCGGTCTTCGCATCCGGACCCCCCGGTACCCCGTGGATCCGGAGTCCCTCCGCCACGATCTCGTAGATGGTCTGGCGAGGGTTGAGGGCGGCCGTGGGGTCCTGGAACACCATCTGCACCTGTCTGCGGTATCCCCTGAGCCCCCTCCTCGATCGTGCCAGGGGCTCTCCTCGGTACCGGATCGTGCCGGCATCCGGGATGAGCAAGCCCATGATGGCGCGCGCCGTCGTCGTCTTCCCGCAACCGGACTCGCCCGCGAGCGCGAGCACCTCGCCTTCGTGCAGCGTGATGGAAACGCCGTCGACCGCCTTGGCGTCGGAGCCTTTCCGCCCCAGCAAGCCGGCGAAGAAGCCCACCCGGCCCTTGAAGTTCACCTCGAGGCGCTCGACCTCGACGACGGGGACCCCGAGCTCCGCGACATCCGGTTCCGGCTGCGGATCGCTCAACGGGACACGCCCTCGAGCGCCGGCGCCCCCGACACATGCACGCATGCCGCGAGTCGTGCGGGCCCGGCCGTCCAGAGCTCCGGGGTGACCGATGAGCACGCGGGGGTGACTTCCGCGCACCGCGGATGGAATGGACAGCCCGACGGTATCTGCTGCGGATCCGGCGGGTCACCACCGAGTCCGCTCGGGCGGCCACGGAACCGCATGTCGCCGATCGCCGGGAACGCAGCGGCCAGCGCCTTGGTGTACGGATGCGCAGGAGAGTGGAAGACCGCTTCCGCACCTCCCTGCTCCACGATCTTGCCCGCGTACATGATGGCCAGGCGATCAGCCACCTCCACGAGCACCGAAAGATCGTGGGTGATGAACAGGAGTGCGAGGCCGAGGTCGTGTTGGAGCGTCCGGAGGAGCTGGAGGACCTGCGCCTGCACCATGACGTCGAGCGCGGTCGTCGGCTCGTCGGCAACGATCAGGCTCGGGCTGCAGGCGAGCGCCATCGCGATCATGATGCGCTGCTTCTGGCCCCCCGAGAGTTCGTGCGGGTAGTCGTCCAGCCGTCGGGTTGGCAGACCGACCTGCTCCAGCAGCGTGCCCGCCCGGATGCGAGCTTCTCGCTCACCCGACTGCCCGTGGACGAGGATCGGTTCCATGATCTGCTCCCCGATCCGCTGCACCGGGTTCATGGCGTGCATCGCGCCCTGGAAGACGATCGACCCTGCGGTCCAGCGGACGGCACGGAGCTTCCCGGGCGTCAGCTCCAGGATGTCGTTCCCGTCCAGCTCGATCCGGCCTGTGATCCTCGTTTTCACGGGCAGCAGACGGAGGATCGCGCCGGCGATCGTCGACTTGCCACAGCCTGATTCCCCGGCCAGGCCGAGCACCTCGCCTCGATCCACCTCGAGGTCCACGCCGCGGACGGCCGGGACGCCACCGCCGGTCGTCTGATACTCGATCCCCAGATCCCGCACGGAGAGGACGCTCATCGTGCGCGGAGCCTCGGGTTGATGATCTCGTCGAGCGCGTATCCACACATCGTGAACGCGAGGACGACGAGCACGATCATGACGCCCGGCGGGATGATCCACCACCAATAGCCTGCGGAGAGAGCGCCCGCTTGGAACGCCTCGTTGATGATGCCGCCCCACGAGATGCTGTTGGGGTCACCCAACCCCAAGAGCGAGAGCGTGGTCTCGGCCAGGATCGACAGCGCGACGGTGAGGACCGTGTTGGCGAAGATCACCGGCATCACGTTGGGGAGGATGTGATGCGCGATCGTGTGCAGGTCGCCTCCGCCGAGGGCCCGGGCCCGCTCCACGTAGGGGCGCTCCTTGACGGTGAGCGCCTGTGCCCGCACGAGCCGGGCCGTCCCGGCCCACGACGTGATCCCGATGATGAGGATGATGTTCAACAGCGTCGGTCCGAGGATCGACGCCATCACGATCGCGAGCGCGATCCACGGGATCACCAAGAACCAGTTGGTGAGCGCGTTCAGGAGCGTGTCGGTCTTCCCCCCGTAGAACCCCGACGCGATCCCGATCCCGGCGCCGAGGACCATCGTGACGACCGTGGCCGCGAACCCGACGATGAGGGAGATGCGCGATCCCACGACGATGAGCGACAGCACGGAACGACCGAAGTTGTCGGTGCCGAGCAGCCAGTGCACGGTCGGCGGTTGGAACGGCTTCCCCGTGGCGAAGGCGACGCTCACGTCCTTCGCCGGCACGAAGAACGGTCCGACGACGGCCAGCAGGATGAACAGGATCATCATCACGAGGCCGACCATCCCCATGCGGCTGCGGCGATAGGTCTTCCAGAAGGCCGAGAGCGCTCGCCGTCGCCGCGCCCACCCGATCCGTCGGGGGCTCTTCGGCGGGACGAGGTTGGCGGGCTCGCCGACGAGGACCGGCGGTTCGCTCGGTGTGGGGTCCAGCGTCTGCATGTCCGTCAAGCCTCTCGGACGCGCGGATCGAGGTAGCCGTACGTGATGTCCGCCGCCAGGTTGAACGCGATGACCGCCAGACTGAAGAGGAGGAACACCGCCTGGATCACGTTGTAGTCCAGGTCCTGGATCGCCCGGTACGTGAGTAGGCCGAGTCCCGGCCACGAGAACACGGCCTCGACGATGACCGAACCACCCAGGATGAAGCCGAAGCTGTAGAAGACGAGCGTCAGCGTCGGCAGGAGCGCGTTGGGCACCGCGTGGCTCCGGCGGACCAGACGGTCGGGGACCCCTTTGGCACGGGCGGTCATCACGAAGTCCTCCCCCATGACCTCGAGCAACGATGACCGCATGATGATCGTGTACTCCCCGATGTAGCCGAGAACGAGCGTCATGCAGGGCAGGAACAGGTGGGAGAGGATATCGAGGACGTTCGCGATCCCGGTCTGCCCCGTGTTCGACGACATCTGGCCCGCCGGGAACCAATGGAAGGTGCCGACGAAGATGATCAGCAGGATCATGCCGAGCCATCCCTCGGGGGCCGAGTAGAGCACGAGCGATCCGAACAGCGAGGTCGTGTCGAACAGGCTCCCTCGTCCCCAGGCGCCCTTGATGCCCGCCCACAGGCCGAAGAAGGTCGAGATCAGGGTGGCGCTTCCGACGAGGAGGACCGTCGGCCAGATGGCTCGCGCGATGACCGTGGTCACCGACTCGTTCGTGACGAACGAGATCCCGAACCGTCCGGTGAGCGTGTTCTCCGCGTACACGACGAACTGTTGAGGAAGGGGCCGGTCGAGGCCCTGGTCGTGTTCGATCTGCGCGATCCGCTGCGGCGTCATGTGGGTCGCCGCTCCGCGGCGCATGCAGCGACTTGCGCGCGAGGTACTTCCTCCCCACCCTGGCCTCCCTTGCCTGTTGCCTCCGAACCTAGGGATCCAAGCTCAGGCTTCTTCCTCCGCTCGACGCCGGCGGGAGAGAGCGACGAACGCTATCACCGCGATCGCGACGAGCCCGAGGACGACCCAGAGGACGGTCGGGATCCCTGATGACGAGCCGCTCTCGGCCGCCGCCAACGGCTGCAGTCCTTGGTACTGGTTCCCCCAACCGAACAGATAGGTTCCGCCGTTGGTGGGCTCGGGCTTCCAACCCGTGAACCGATCCGACCGGTAGGCCTGAAGGTAGTTGGGGTAGTTCAACACGATCTCAGGGATCTGGTCGTAGATGAATTGCTGCATCTTCTGGATGTACGCGACCCGCGCCGTGTGGTCCAGCAGGGTTGATTGATGCGCGAACATCTTGTCGTACGTCGGGTTGGAATAGCACCCGTCGCTCCACCCCAGGCACTGACTGGTGATGAAGATCGAGAGGATGAAGTTCGGGTCGGGGTCGCCTCCCCAGCCCCAGACGTAGGCGTCGAAGTCGCCCGTGTACCAGTTGTTGTTCTCTATCTGCTTGTCACTCATCGACTGCAGCTTCACGCCGATCCCGATCTGCTGCAGCTGGGCGGCGATGAGCTTGCCGGTATCGACGGAGCCCGTTTCCTCGGGAAGGGTGATGATGTTCAGGTCGATCGGCTGCCCGTTCTTGTCCAGTCGGATGCCGCTGGGATCCTTGCTCGCGTATCCGCTCTGATCCAGCAAGGTGTTCGCCGCGGCCGGATCGTACGCCTGCGACTGGACATCGGTCGGCGTATAGAACCATTGCGGTCGCGAGGGAAGCGTGACGACCGATCCGACCTGCGCGTCCCCCTGCCACACCTTGTCGACGATCGACTGCTTGTCGATCCCCATCGCGATCGCTCGACGGATGTTCAGATCCTTCAGGACCGGGTTGTTCGTGGCATCGGGTCCCTGACCGCCGAAGTTGAAGGCGAGGTTGGTGAACGTCGACGCGGTGCCCTTCACCGTTCCGATGTTCGGTTGTCCTACCAGCGAATTGAAGAGCGTCGGGTTGAGGTTGTCGGTGAAGTCGACCTGGCCGGATTTCAGCGCTTGGACCATGGCCTCCTGGCTGTCGTAGACGATGTATTGGATCTCGTCGATCGCGGGAGCGCCGCCCCAGTAGTTCTTGTTGGCCTCCATCGTCCATCCCTGGCCCTTGTCCCAGGACGTCAGGACGAACGGCCCGGACCCGACCGCCGGAACGTTGGCGAAGCCCCTCGCGGCCTTCCCGTCCCCTTCGTACTGCTTCCAGATGTGTTCGGGCAGGATGGGGATCCACGGCGGGATCGTGGGAGCGAACGTCGGCTTGGGGCTCTTCCAGATGAGCGTGGTCGCGTTCGGCACGGAGAACGTCGGGTGGTACGGGAGGTAGCTCGTGAACACCTCGTTCTCGTCGGTCGTCTCGATGAATCGGTACGTGAACGCGATGTCTTCGGCCGTGAGCGGTTGGCCGTCGCTCCACGTGACCCCGCTTCGGATATCGCAGGTCCACGTCCTGTAGTCGGCCGACGGGTTGCACGCGGTCGCGAGACCGGGGGACGGTGAGAGGTCGTCGGGGTTGAAGTTGAAGAGCAGGTCGTACGCGTTGAACAGCGTCTCGTAGTCGTCCCCGTTCGTTGCGAGCAGCGGGTTCGGCGAGATCATGTCGCCCGGAACGCCGACCCGGAGCACGATCTTGTTGCCCGTTGGGCTGCTGGTGCCGCTCGACTGCGCGAGCGCCGAGCCGGAGAGCGCGACCCCTCCAACCATCACGAGCGTGACCGCCAGGGCCACCGGACGCCATCTCCGCATCATCTTGGCTCCTTCCACGTCTTCCTCCCTAGTACGGAACCAGCGTCTCCGCGGGTTGCTCGTGGTCCGGGGTCTCACCCAGTGAACGCAGCGCTGGTATAGCACCAGCCCTCGACGCAGTGCTAGAGAACGTCACGCGTCGCGCCCTCATGCTGAGAGCTCCGCGACGTCGATGCCCTCGTATTCGTGCTCGCACGGGTTGCCCACGGCCACCCACATCCGTCTCGCCCCCAGGTCGGCCACCATCGAGAACATGACCGCCGACGCTTCGTCCCCCTCGGTGG
>VAYF01000139.1 GCA_005883885.1 Actinomycetota bacterium
GGAGGGCCGACGCGCGGCATCCGCACGACCCGGAGCCGCACGGGCCGCGACGGCCGGCGCCGCAGGGAGCCCCTGCCGACGCCGCCGCGCGTGACGGACAAGCTCATGGTCATCACCGAGCGCGGCGACCGCGACCAGATCGCGGTGCTCGAAGAAGAGCTCCTGGTCCAGCATTACGTGACCCGGGCCGGGGCAACCTCGATGGTCGGGAACATCTACCTGGGTCGGGTGCAGAACGTTCTCCCGGGCATGGAGGCGGCGTTCGTCGACGTTGGTCGCGGCCGGAACGGCGTCCTGTATGCGGGCGAGGTCAACTACTCGCCGGAAGACATCGATGGGCCCGCACCGCGGATAGAACAGCTCCTGAAGCCGGGCCAGGCGGTCATGGTCCAGGTGACGAAGGATCCGATGGGCGGGAAGGGCGCCCGGCTCACGGCCAACCTGAGCCTCGCCGGCCGCTACCTGGTCCTCGCGCCGAACCAGGACCTTCAAGGCATCAGCCGGCGACTCCCGGACGAGGCACGCAAGCATCTCAAGACCCTCCTCAAGCGGGTGAAGCCGCCGGAGCACGGCGTGATCGTGCGCACGGCGGCCGAGTCCGCGACCGAAGAGGCGCTCGAAGCGGACCTTCGGCGGCTGCTCGCGATCTGGGATCAGATCCAAGCGACCGCGACGAAGGGCAAGGCGCCCACGGTGCTCTACGAGGAGCCCGAGCTCACCGTCCGAGTCGTGCGCGACCTGTTCACCGACGAGGAGTACCGCGGGCTCGTGACCGATTCGCAGAGGGTCCACGGGCTCGTCGTGAACTACCTCCGCGAGGTCGCCCCCGATCTGGCCGACAAGGTCACGCTGCACACGGGTCCGCTCCCGGCCTTCGAGGCGTATCGGATCGTCGAGCAGATCCACAAGGCGCTCGATCGGAAGGTGTGGTTGCCCTCCGGCGGCTACCTCATCATCGAGCGCACGGAGGCCATGACGATCATCGACGTCAACACCGGTAAGAGCGTCGGCAAGACGAACCTCGAGGCCACGGTCGTCAATACGAACCTCGAGGCGGCCCGGGAGGTCGCTCGTCAGCTCCGGCTCCGCGACATCGGCGGCATCATCGTGATCGACTTCATCGACATGCTCCTCGAGAAGAACAAGAAGCAGGTCGAGGACACGATGCGCGATGCGTTGGCGGTCGACAAGACGCGTTCGCAGGTGTTCGAGATCGGCCCGCTCGGCCTGATGCAGGTGACCCGCAAGCGGGTATCCTCCGGCCTGGTCGAATCGTTCTCCCAGGTCTGTCCCACCTGCGAAGGTCGGGGG
The DNA here is from genome assembly GCA_005883885.1 of Actinomycetota bacterium. Taxonomy (GTDB): domain Bacteria; phylum Actinomycetota; class UBA4738; order UBA4738; family HRBIN12; genus AC-51. The sequence continues at coordinate 1,312 of VAYF01000139.1, forward strand.
ATCATCCTCACCTACGACGTTGACTGAGAGGATCGTCTGACGATGTATGCGGTGATCAAGACAGGTGGGAAGCAACACAAGGTCCAGGCGGGGGACGTGATCGAGGTCGAGAAGCTGGTCGGCGCGGACGAGACCGTCACGTTCACGCCGCTGCTCGTCGTGGACGACGACGGCAAGACCCACGCCGGTCCCGCCGCCTCGAAGGCGACCGTCACCGCCAAGCCGCTCGGCGACAAGAAGGGCGACAAGGTCAAGGTCTTCAAGTACCGACCCAAGAGCGGCTACGCGAAGAAGACGGGCCACCGCCAGCAGCTCACGCTGCTGCAGATCGAGACCGTCGAGCTCGGCTAGTTCCGCGCCGCGGACGGCTGGTAGCCTGGGAGACCTTATGGCGCACAAGAAGGGCGGCGGCTCGTCCCGCAACGGCCGCGACTCCACGTCGAAGCGGCTCGGCGTCAAAGCCTACGGCGGCCAGACGGTCACCGCGGGCTCGATCATCGTGCGCCAGCGGGGTACGAAGATCCATCCCGGCGACGGCGTCGGCAAGGGCGGCGACGACACGTTGTTCGCGACGCGCGCGGGTGTGGTGGATTACCGAGAGTCCCGCGGTCGACGGTACGCGACCGTCACGGCCGCGCAGGTCTAGGACGCCTCGCCGCGCGCCTGCTTCATCGCCGTCCGGATCTGGGTCACCAACGCATCACGCCTGTCCTTCAACGACACCGCGGTCGCCGCGAGGTAGCGCGTGTTCTCTCGCCGTTGGCGCCACCGTCCGCTCCGGCGGAACGGGGTGGCGACCGTGAGGTCGGGGGCGTTCGGTGGTCCGCCTGGCGAGCCGAGCGTTCCCAACGGTGGCGGCCGCGTGAGGTAAAACGCCGTCCGGCGGGTCTCGTCGCCACGCCGCCAACCGACCGTGAAGACCGGTGAGCCGAGCACGCGCTTGACGCTCACGATGTCGACGAACGGGAAGCGAGCCGTCTCCGGCGAAGCGGCGTCCGTGAAGACGAGCTCCCACTCGTCGGCGGAGAGCGTGCCCTCGATCTCGTCGGGAGTGCCTCGGTCGAGGTGCACCATCCACACGATGGTCGGTTCGATCACGAGCTCCATCTTCGCGGCGACGGCCTCCCGCGACCACCTACGCTATCCGGGATGTTCACCGACGAGTGCACGGTCGCCGTGGAGGCGGGCCGAGGTGGGAACGGCTCCGCCTCGCTGCATTCCGAGCCGTACAAGCCGCGCGGCGGCCCGGACGGGGGAAACGGCGGCCGCGGAGGTTCCGTCGTCTTCGAGGTCGCCAGCGGGATCCATGACCTCTCCTGGCTGGCGGAGCACCCGCACCAACGGGCCCGGCCGGGCGGATCCGGTCGATCCGACCGGCGCGACGGCCCGACCGCCAAGGACCTCGTGATCCAGGTCCCCGACGGCACGATCGTGTTCGACGATGACGGGCCGGTCGCCGACCTGGTGGGAACCAAGCGGTTGCGGGTCGAGCTGCGGACGGTCGCCGACATCGGGCTCGTGGGGCTCCCCAACGCCGGCAAGTCGACCCTGCTCGCTCGTCTCACCGCGGCCACGCCGAAGATCGCCGACTATCCGTTCACGACCCTCACGCCGAACCTCGGCGTCGCGGAGACCCGCGACGGCCGGGCGGTGATCGCCGACGTCCCCGGGTTGATCGAGGGCGCGCACGAGGGCAAGGGTCTCGGTCACCGGTTCCTGCGACACATCGTCCGGTGTCGCGCCTTGGTGCTCGTCGTGGATCTCTCGGGCACCGACCCCAGCTCGGATCTCGCCGTGCTCCGTACGGAGCTCGGTAGCTACGATCAGACGCTCATCACTCGGCCGTCGATCGTCGTCGGGACGAAGGCGGATCTGGTCGACGATCCCGCGACGGCCGCGACGGCGTTGCAGACCGACGCGGTCGCCGTTTCCGCCCTCACCGGTGAGGGGGTGGAGGAGTTCAGGGCGCGCGTGGACGCCCTGGCGAGCGAGGCGGCCGCTTCGGAGCCCGAGCGGACCACGCACGTCGTGCTCCGTCCCGGTCGCCCGCGGTTCGCGGTCAAACGCGACGAGCGCGGCACGTGGCACGTCGAGGGCCGGAGCGTCGAACGCTGGGTCCTCGAGACCGACCTCGACGACGAGGACGAACTGGCGAAGCTCCAGCGCAACCTCCGCCGGGAAGGCGTGTTCCGGGTGCTCGAGGCGTCAGGCGTCGCCGAAGGTGATGACGTCGAGATCCGGGGTCTCGTCTTCGCGTTCGTTCACGACGCCGAGGGTGGATCGGACCGCGCCGGATGAGCGATCCCCATCTCGGATCGATGCTGCTCGAAGAGGACCAGGCGTGGCGCCGGCTCAACATCTTGTTGCGAAGCATCCCGACGGACCGGCTGGACGAGCCAACGGTGACGACGGATGGATGGTCGCCGAAAGACGTGATGTTCCACATCGGCGCGTGGTTGGCAGAAGCAGCCCGGCAGCTCGAGCGGATACGCGAGGGGACGTACCGACCCCAGGAGGAGACGGTCGACGAGCTGAACAGCGCATGGTTCGCGTTGTCGCGGACGCTCGATGTCCCCACCGCTCGCGCGGAGCTCGAGTCCGCCCGCGTGATCGCGCGCGACGCGTTGGGCGCGCTCTCGACGCTGACGCCCGACGCACGGGGATGGTTCGAGGAGTCGGCGTGGCTCCACTACTCGAAGCACGTCATCGACCTCGAACGATGGCTCGGCGCCTGACCGATCGGCCGTGAGGCCGGCGGTAGGATGCCGCTCGATGGGGAAACGGCTCGGCGTCATGGGCGGTACGTTCGACCCCATCCACTATGGCCACCTCGTGACGGCGGAGGAGGCGTTACATCAGTTCGAGCTGGATGAGGTCGTCTTCGTCCCGACCGGCCAGCCGTGGATGAAGGAGCACGACGTCGTTTCATCACCCGAGGATCGCTACCTGATGACGGTGATCGCCACGGCCTCGAATCCCCGCTTCTCGGTCTCGCGGGTGGAGGTGGATCGCGAAGGTCCGACCTACACGATCGACACCTTGCGGGCCATGAAAGAGCTCTTCGGTGCCGACCTGTTCTTCATCACCGGCGCCGACGCGGTGCTCGAGATCTTCCAATGGAAGGACCCCTCCGAGCTGTTCGAGATGGCCCACTTCATCGCGGCGACCCGGCCCGGCTACGACATCGCGGCCCTCGAGGAGCAGGTTCCGGGACACGACGGCATCAGCAACATGAGCATCCCCGCACTCGCCATCTCTTCCACCGACATCCGCGCGCGGGTCGCTCGTGGGCAGCCGATCCGCTACCTCGTGCCCGAGGGAGTCGTGAGCTACGTCGGGAAGGCGGGCCTCTACCGGTGAGTCTTGGTCTCGGCGACGGTCCGGTGCGGCCGTCGCGAACCACGAGGGCCGACGCGTCGCTTCGCCGGCGTCGGATGTACGCGATCGTTGCGGTGTTGGCGGTCGTGGCCATCGTTCTGGCCTGGGCCCGCCTCCATGATGGAGCAGCGTCCGCTGGTTCCTCGCCGACCACCAGCGACTCGGCGGGCCCCCAGGGCCGTGGCCCGTCGAAGCTCTTGGCTTTCTCCGTGACCGGCGCGCCGAACGCCCTGCTCGCGGTCGTGGGGATCGGTGGCGGACAGACTCCCGCCGGCCTCGTGCTCCCGCCGGGGATGACCGTGATCGTCCCGGGCCAGGGGGAGACCCCGACCGAGCAGGTGCAGGCACTCCCCGGCGACTCGATGCGGATCAGCGTGTCCAACGCGGTAGGGGTGTGGGCTCCCCATTTCGCGGTGATGAACCTCAACGGGTTCCGCGACACGATCGACCGGATCGGAGGGCTCACCGTGAACCTCCCCGACATCTACACGGTGGGAGGGTCGGTCCTCGGTCCGGGGCGAACGCACATGTCGGGCAACCAGGTCGTGACGTTCCTCTACGCGAAGGCCGAGGACACGGCGCTCCGCTGGTCGTCGGTCCTGGAGGCGTTCCTGAAGGCGGCGCCCGCCATCCCGCAGAACGACCTGACGGAGAGTGATGACGCGGCCGGCGCCGCCGCCGTCCTGGGCGCCGCGAGCGGCGCCCAGGTCCAGGTGGCGCCCACGAAGGTCGTGGGCGCCACCGCGATCGTTCCGGCGCAGCCGGACTTCGACGAACTGGTCGGGAGGTTGTTCGCGACACCCATCCCGGTGCGCGCCTTCGTGCAGAACGGGTCCGGCAGTCCCGGTAGCGGCGAGGCGGTGGCGCGCGATCTGCTGCCCCAAGGATTCCGCATCGTCTTGACGGGGAACGCCGAGTCGTTCAACCACGACACCACCCTCATCACGGCGATCGGCGCCGAACATCTGGGCAGGGGAGCGACGTGCTTCCCGCGAGCAGGGACGTCGCGATCGCGGCCGCCCGAGCGTCATCGGACAAGCAAGCCGATGACATCGTCATCCTGGATGTCCACGAGCTGATCGTGATCACGGACTTCTTCGTGATCTGCTCGGCCGGTACCCAACGGCAGGTGAAGACGGTGATCGAGAGCATCGAAGATCAGGTCCGGGACCGACTCGGAGTCCGTCCGGTCCGGCGCGAAGGCGAAGCCGGCGCGGGGTGGTGGCTCCTCGATTACGTCGATGTCGTGGTGCATGTCTTCGGTACCGAGGAGCGCTCGTACTACGACCTCGAGCGGCTCTGGCGCGACGCTCCCCGTCTGGGGTGGGAGGACGGATCCGAGGCCGCTTCCGCGGGTTAAACTTCCCCGCTCCGGGCCCATAGCTCAGCTGGTAGAGCGCATGGCTGGCAGCCATGAGGTCGGGGGTTCGAGTCCCCCTGGGTCCACCAGCTGCGTGGTAAGGCTGGTTGTTGCCCGAGGAAGCCTTTCGCGGTACAAGGGATGATCATGAGGTTCGGCCGGTCCCTCTTCGCGGTGACCTCCATCGCGATGGCCGCACTCATCATCAGCCTCATCGCACTCCAACCAGCGTCCGCGACCGGTGACCCGGTGATCGCAGCCGCTGGCGACATCGCGTGCGACCCGATCGACTCGGGCTTCCACGGAGGCGTCGGGACGCCGTCCCGCTGCCATGAGATGTATACGGGCGCCGAGCTGGCCGGAGGAGCCTTCACCGCGGTGCTCCCCCTCGGGGACGAGCAATACGGATGTGGAGGGGCTGCCGCGTTCGAACAGTCCTACGATCCTGCGTGGGGCGTCGAGACGGTGAAGTCCATCTCGTATCCGGTCGTCGGGAATCACGAATACGACACGTCCGGAGGGACCGACTGCGGGAGGAACGCCAGCGGATACTTCGGGTATTTCGGTGCGGCCGCCGGCGATCCGACGAAGGGCTACTACAGCTACGACCTCGGCACATGGCATCTGATCGCGCTGAATTCCAACTGCGGCCACGTTGCCTGCAAGGCCGGGAGCGCACAAGAGATCTGGCTCGCGAACGACCTGGCCGCGCATCCGAACAGCTGCACGCTGGCGTACTTCCATCATCCGCTCTTCTCAGCGGGTCCTACCACGCACAGTGCGGTCAAGCCTTTCTGGAACGATCTGTACGCCGCTCACGCCGACGTGGTGCTCAACGGGCACAAGCACAACTACGAGCGGCTCACCAAACTCAGCCCGAGCGGCGCCCCGGTCGCGAACGGCATCCGGGAGATCATCGCCGGCACCGGCGGAGAGAACCACAGCATCAGCGCGACGCTCTACCCGGGGACGGAAGCGTCCGACGGGGGCCATTTCGGCATCCTCGAGATGACGCTGCATCCAGATGGATACGACTGGCAGTTCGTGTCGGATACAGGGTCGGTGATCGACGGCGGTTCGGACGCCTGCGTCACGTAGGAGCCGCGCTCTTCCCTCGCGAACCGGTCTGCTTCCCCGTCCGTAAGTCTTTCGGTAGGCACGGAAGGGAGGCAGCATGATCCGGAAGACGATCGTCGGGACGGCGCTCGCTCTCATGCTCGCGCTCGTCCCAGGGAGCGCCGCGCTCGCGAGCGGTCAACCCGGGGCCAGTTGTGGAGCAGCCGGTGCGACGAGCTCACCAGCCGGGTTCAACACCGCCGGTTTCGCGCATGCCGAGACGCAGTACGCGGGCACCGAAGGAACGCATTCGCTCGTGAGCGGGAACGATCACGCTGTATCGCAGTACGACATCGCGTGCGTGAACGTGACCAGCGCGGGTCGCTAGGACCACGCGGTCAGAACGTGAGACCGAGAGCCGGTCGGGGACGACTGGGACGTCCCCGACCGGCCTTCGGAGGAGGCGGCTCCCGAGGACAGATCGCTCATCGGATGGCTCCCAGACGAAGGCCCATCCTGCGGATCCCGCGGATGATCTTCGGGAGTGCCGCGACCGTCGCGGACCGATCGCCCCCTCCGTCGTGCAGTTCGACCACCGCTCCGGGCTTGACGTTTCCGAGGACCGCTCGAGCGATCTTGCTCGCGGTGGCTCCCGGCGCCCAGTCTCGAGGGTCGACATCCCACAGGACGACGCGCACGCCCTCTGCCTGAGCCACTGCGACCAGGGAGGGGTCGAAACTGCCGCCCGGCGGCCGGAACAGATGCGCCCGATCACCCAGGCGAGCCAACTCAGCGTTCGTCCTTGAGATCTCCGAACGCACGCGCGCGGGTGCCAGGTCGACGAAGGGCGGGCTGTCAGGGTGGTCCCAGGAGTGGTTCCCAACGCTCATGCCCGATCGGATCTCCGCGCGCACGAGGTCCGGGTAGCGCTCGGCGAGCTCTCCGATCACGAAGAAGGTCGCCGGAACGTGATCGCGACGCAGCATGCGAAGGATCTGCGGGGTATACGTCGGCGACGGCCCGTCATCGAAGGTGAGCGCCACCGTCCTGGGTGTTTTGACCCTGCCAGTGGGGACGAAGCGTATGCCGGCCGCCTCACCGCTGACCGCTCCCTCGGTGATCACCTCGTCGTGGTGAGCCACGGAGAGAGAGAACTGTGGATCGCCTGGGGCCCACGACCGCTCGTGGTTCCGAACCGTGATCGTTGCTTCCGTCCTGTCGGCGCCGCCGACGACCCTGATCCGGTCACCGGGAGCAAGCTGCACGTTGAGGGATGAGGGACGTCCGTCGAGCAATATCGTGCCTGGGTTGCTGTGGCCGGCGATCACGTTCCCATCGACGTCGAACAACCTCCCTGTCTTCGGGCGTAGACCTTCCAACCGGATGATGCCTCCGAACGTCGTCCCTTGCGGAACCTGGAGGGTGGCGCCTCGCACCCGAACGCTGATCGTGACGGGAGGCGGAACTCTGCGACGCGAGATGAGGGCATATCTCCCCCCGATGGCGGCAACGGCCACGAGGACACTGAGACCAGCGGCAACGAGCATCCTTCGATGGGGAAGGCGGATGCGCACGTTGGGAACCTATCTCAGGCCGGATGGTCGCCGCGTCCAGCGATCTGAGCGGATCACGGAGGTGCCGGCGATCGCACCGATACGAGAGCGCTCCTTGGTCTGCGTCGCTTCGCGAGAGTCACGAGAGGCACGTACGACTTGCCGTCGGGCGTGCGCCACTCGACCGCGCCGTCGCACTGGCGTTGCAACGACCATCCGAGCTCGTGGACCAGCTTGTGATGGAAGAAGCACACCAGTACGAGGTTGTCCAGATCGGTGGTGCCGCCCTCCTTCCACCACACGATGTGGTGCGCTTGCGTGAACCTCCGCGCTCCGCAGCCCGGGAAGCGGCACTCGACGTCGCGATAACGGAGTTGGCGCATCATCGCGGGCGTCGGCTCCCGAGACAGCCTTCCGAGTCGCACCGGTTCTCCGCTCGCGTCTTCCAGCACCGTCTGTACCCGCGCGTCGCACAGCAGGCGGCGTGCGGTCTCCGGGTGGATAGGTCCGCCTCCTTCGACCTCGGCTGCGCCGTCGGTTCCGACCAGGTCGCCGAGCCGAGCGTGGACGACGACGGTCGCACGATCCGGGTCGGCGTCGACCGCGATGCGATTGGAGCACAGGGCCACCAGCGCGTCGGCCCTGCGGGCTGCTGCGAAGGCGGCGTGACCTTCACCCGGCATCAGCGGGATCGAGTCGCTCATGCGTTGGAGCGCTCGGGCGACGACCGCCCCTTGGGCTGCGGGAAGCTCCGCCTCGAGGCCGAATCGGTTCCCGTCGTCCAGGCTCCACCAGTTGAGGAACCGAGCATGCTCGGCGTCGCGAACATCCTCGATCGTCCGGCGAACCTCCAGGTCCGCCCGACGCTTGACGGCTGCGCAGGAGACGAACCTGGCCCATGAGATCAAACCGGCTTCTGACTCGAAGGTCGCGAACCGGGTCAACTCGACGACCTTGTCGATGCCGAGCTCACCTGAGGAGAGCGCATGGGCGAGATCCGTCAGGTGTTCGAGCGCGTGACCGGCAGCGATCCAACGCCGGGCTTTCCACTGGGAGATGCCCTGACGCATGGAGAGCCAATGGGCCATGTCGCGCGCTCCCGAGCCACGCCAGAGATCGCGCCGGTCGACCTCGGCGATGAAGCCCAGGAGCTCGCGCTGGATCCGTGAAGCGCGCCGATGCGACCCATCGACCGCATCGATCAGTTCTTCGTCGCTGTATCCGTCTTGCAGAGGCACCCGGACCTCGTTCGGTCGCGGGGGAGAAGACCATCACTATATCGAACATATGTTCGTCTCGTCAACCCCTCCTCGAGCCCGGTCACTCCTCGGGCTCGGTGGGAGCCGCGGTCTCATCCGACGCCCGTCGCTCCACATCCAGCCGATCCGCGTCGGCGGTCTGCAGCCGCGCGCCCTTCACCTCGTGGCCGCACGTGAAGGTCTGGACCTCACGACTCGCGGGCTGCTGTTCGCCGAAGTCGATCGTGACCAAGGTGCCTTCGCCGCAGATCGGACAGGTGACCGAACCTGGATCGGACATCGCCAATGAACCGTACACTCGAACGCGAGGGGTCGCGTTGCCTCGGTGGTCGGGACGAACGTGCCCCCGGGGGACCCTATGGAGCCGAAGTTCGATCCCGCGGTCGTCGAGGTGCTGGAGGCCTTCGGGCGCCGTCTATCGGCGGGTTCCCCCGACGCCGTCTCCGCGGACGACATCCTCGCGGGGATGCCCGCCCTCGAGCAGGACGGTTCCCGCGCGCGCGTGATCCTCAAGCAACTCGTATCGGAGGGTCTCCTCGAGGAACGGACGCCGGCCGCGGAAACGACCGCGGGGACCTACTCCCTGACTCGGCTGGGCCGAGCTCGGATCGAGCAGCGCGATCGCCCTGACGACGACTAGCACCGCCGGATGGCGGCCGAGCATCTCCCGATAGACTCGCGCGACCATCCAACGTGCAGCAACTGACCGGAAGGAACGAAGGGATCCATGAGGATCCTTGTCGTTGGGTCGGGCGGCGTCGGCGCAGCCTTCGCGCCGATCGCTGCTCGCCGTGACTTCTACGAGCGCGTCGTGTTCGCCGATCGCCACGAGGATCGCGGACGCAGCGTCGTGGAACGGTACGACAAGGGCACCGGCCGGTACTCGGCGGCGACGGTCGACGCGTCCGATCCGACAGCGATCACGGAGCTCTGTCGCGCGGAGGGGATCACCCACGTCCTGAACGCCGTCGATCCACGGTTCGTGATGCCGATCTTCACCGGAGCGTTCGAGGCCGGTGTCACCTACCTCGACATGGCGTTGTCGTTGTCAGAACCGCACCCGGAGGAGCCGTACGGTGAGCCTGGCATCAAGTT
>VAYF01000370.1:0-1471 GCA_005883885.1 Actinomycetota bacterium
GGCCTCATCTCACCAGCGGCCGCTCTTGACATGCGGCCGCGCGTCCTACTGGGCGCTGCCGGCGGCAACCGACCCGTTGCCGGCCGTCACCGTGTAGACCACGCCCGTGGCGAAGGTGAACGCTAACGCCGCGGGTGCTGTGCCCGCCGCGTCGGTGACGATGATCGTTAAGCCGTTCGGACCGGTCGTCGTGTGCGTGATCGACCAGCTGCTGGACAGCGCGCCGTAGCCGCCGTTCGGGTCACCGTTGCCGGTGAAGGTGCAGGTGGGCTGGGGCCCGCTGATCGCCACACAGCCGTGTAATCCGGGTGTGGCCGCGTGCGCCGCCACCGGGCCGAGCGCGAGGGCGCCGGCGAAGGCCATCGCCCCCACCAGGACACCCGCCGTCTTCCTGGTCATGCGAAACCCCCTCTGGGTCGTCGGGTCGAGCCGCCGCAGAGTGCGGTATGCCCGATTCGCTCTGTGACGAACCCCTCGTCAGGAGGTGGAGGTGGGGGCGGCCGCGCGGGAGGTTGCGACCAGGCGCTCGAGCGCAGCCGCCGCCCGTCCGTCGTCGACTGCCGCCGTCGCCGCAGCCAGGCCTTGGGCCAGATCGTCGGCGACCCCGGCGGCCACCAGCCCGGCGGCAGCGTTGAGGAGCACGACGTCGCGTTGTGGCCCGGGCTCGCCGTCGAGGACCCGACGTGCGAGCTCGGCGTTGCGAGGCGCGTCGGCGCCGGCAAGATCGGACCGCTCCGCCCGCTTCAGACCCAGCTCGACTGGATCGACCACGTACCGGTGCGTCTCGCCGTTGCGCAGCTCGCGCACCGTCGAGGTGGTCGTGGTGGTCAGCTCATCGAGGCCGTCGTGCCCGTACACGACGAGGGCGCGCTCGGCGCCGTTGGCGGCGAGGACGTCGAGCACCTTGTCGGCCATGGCCGGGTCGCTGACGCCGAGCACCTGGCGACGAACGCGCGCCGGGTTGGCCATCGGCCCGAGGAAGTTGAACACCGTCGGCACGCCGAGCTCGCGCCGGACCGGCCCGGCATGGCGCATCGCCGGGTGGTAGCGCGGGGCGAAGCAGAACCCGATCCCGGCCTCGGCAATGCAGCGCGCAACGCCGTCGGGACCGAGGTCGGCGACCACGCCGAGCGCCTCCAGCACATCGGCCGATCCGCAGGCCGACGACGCGGCGCGGTTGCCGTGCTTGCACACCGGCGCACCGGCGCCGGCGACCACGAGACCCGCGATCGTCGAGACGTTGATGGTTCCGCTGCGATCGCCCCCGGTGCCGCACGTGTCGACCAGCCGCGACAGCACCGCGTCGGGGACCGAAACCCCCTCCGCGAACTCGAACATGGTCCGCAACAGACCGCTCATCTCCTCGACGGTCTCGCCCTTGATCCGCAACGCGACGATGAACCCGGCGATCTGTGCCGGCGTGGCGTCGCCGCCGAGCACGTCGGGCATCGCCGCCGACGCCCGCTCCCCG
>VAYF01000370.1:1644-2789 GCA_005883885.1 Actinomycetota bacterium
TCCCCCGTGAGGTCCTCACCCCGCGAGAGTGAGCCGAGGATGTGGGGCCACCCCCCCAGCTCCGCGAGCGTCAGTCCCACCAGAGGTCGCGATCGAGGACACCGCGGGCGATGAGGCCGAGCTGCACCTGGCTTGTGCCCTCGACGATCGTGAGCTGCTTGGCGTCGCGGTAGTAGAGCTCCATCGGGTGGTCCTTCATGTAGCCGGCCGCGCCGAGCAGCTGGAGACAGACGTTCGAGGCGCGCACCGCCACCTCCGTCGCGTGGTACTTGCTCATCGACAGGTACGGAACCCACTCCTTGGTGAACTTCCCCTGGTCCGCGAGCCACGCGGCGCGGTACGTCAACAGGCGGGCGGCCTCGATGTCGACGGCGAGCTTGGCGATCTCCCACTGGATGCCCTGGAAGTCGGCGATCGTCTTCCCGAACGCGGCGCGCTCTTGTACGTACTCGGTCGCATACATGAGCGCGCCCTCGGCAAGGCCGATGCCACGCGCCGCCACCACGGGACGCATCGAGTTGAGCCCGAGCATGGCCAGGCGGAACCCGCCCACGGCCCCGACGACGTTCTCGTCGGGCACGCGGACGTCGTGGAGCAGCAGCTCGCCGGTATCGACGCCGCGCACCCCCATCTTGCGGTCGGTCGAGCCGACCTCGACGCCGTCCCACGAGCGCTCGACCACGAAGCAGGTGACCGAGTCGTGGCTGCGGTCGGCGGGGTCGGCGGAGGTCTTGGCGAACACGCAGTACCAGTCGGCCTGCACGACGCCCGACATCCAGCACTTCACGCCGTTGAGCACCCACCCGTCGCCGTCGCGCACCGCCCGCGTGCGCATGCCCATCACGTCGCTGCCTGCCTGGGGCTCGCTCAACCCGAAGGCGGCCCGCTGCGTGCCGTCTGCGATCGGCGTGACGTAGCGGCGCTTCTGGTCGTCGGAGCCGGCGATGAGCACCGGACCGGTCGGAAGGCGGGTGAGAAGCAACATCAGCGCCGCGCTGTTGGAGTACTTGGCCACCTCCTCGATGGCGACGGCGAGACCCAGGATGCCGCCGCCGGAGCCGCCGTACTCGGTTGGTATCACGAGGCCGAGGAGCTCCGCGTCGCGGAAGATCTCGAACAGGTCCTGGGGGTACTCGTTGGACTCG
>VAYF01000140.1 GCA_005883885.1 Actinomycetota bacterium
GAGGCCCTCCCGGCGCGACGAGGAGATCGTCGACCTCCTCCGCGAGGTGCATGGCGCGCTCCGCGAGCGCCTGATGCAGGGGGCGAAAGGGACCAACCGCTCCATCGCCGCCTTGTCGTTGCTACGCGCCGTTTCCCAGGAGCCGGGGATCAGCGTGAACGAACTCGCCCGCCGCACGCACATGCCGAAGAGCCTCGTGTCGATGATCATCACGGACCTGAGCCTGGAGCGTCTCGTGCGGAAGGCGCCCGACCCGGCCGACCAACGGCTGACGCGTCTGCGCCTCACGGCGACCGGGACGCGCGAGCTCGATCGTCGGCGGGCCGCCTACCGAGCGATCGCAGCCAAGGAGATCGGAGCTCTCGCGCCGATCGATGCCGCCCAACTCCTGTCCGGTCTCCGAGCGCTTCGCGCCGTCATGACGAAGATCGACCAGCCGCGGGGAGATGTCGCGTGAACGACGAGCCCGCCGTCCTCGTCGAGCGCCTCGGCAAGGTCTTCGATGACATCACCGCGGTCGACGACGTCTCATTCGATGTCCCGGTCGGGGAGTCCTTCGGCTTCCTCGGGCCGAACGGGGCGGGGAAGTCCACGACGATCAACATCCTGTGCACATTGCTTCGCCCGACAACGGGAGCGGCGAGGGTCGCCGCTTTCGATGTGGCGTCGCATCCGGCGGACGTCCGACGACACATCGGTCTGGTCTTCCAGGACTCGACGCTCGACGAGTACCTGACGGCCGAAGAGAACCTGCGGTTCCACGCCGAGTTGTACGGGGTACCCCGAGACCTCGCCGAGGACCGGCTGCGCGACGTCCTCGAGATGGTGGAGCTCTGGGAGCGACGCCGAAGCGTGGTTTCCACATACTCCGGTGGGATGAAGCGGCGCCTGGAGATCGCTCGCGGTCTGCTGCACTCCCCGCGGGTTCTCTTCCTCGACGAACCAACCGTGGGCCTCGATCCCCAGACGAGGGCCCACATCTGGAACTACATCGAGGAGCTACGGCGCCGCGAGTCGATCACGATCTTCCTCACGACGCATTACATGGACGAGCCCGAGCACTGCGACCGGATCGCCATCATCGATCACGGTCGCATCGTGGCGATCGATACGCCCGAGGTACTGAAGTCGAGCGTCGGCCGCGATCGGATCGAGCTCCGCACGGAGGACGACACAGCGGCGATGGCGGAGCTCCGCGACCGACTCGGGTTGGAACCCACCATGGCCGAGGGCGCCGTGAGGATCTACGTGCCGAACGGCGATCGTTTCATCCCCACGCTGTTCGCCGACCTCTCGGTCCCGATCCTCTCGGTCTCGCTGGCGCAGCCCACGCTCGATGACGTGTTCATGTCGTACACGGGTCGGACGATCCGTGACTCCGAGGCGTCGAACGCGGAGCGCCTCGCGAGCAATCCCTTCATCCGGCGGCGCATGGGAGCGCGCCGATGAGCGTGCACGTCGCTCCGGTCAGGGTCGCGAGCGGCACGTTCGCCGACGACTGGCGTGCCGTGAAGGTCGTGTGGAAGCGCGAGCTGATCCGGTTCAGCCGGAACAAGCCTCGGATCGTCACGTCGCTCGCGCAGCCGGTCCTGTTCCTCTTCGTCCTCGGCACCGGGCTCTCGCACCTCATCCCCGGCGCCACGGGCTTCGACTTCAGGACGTTCATGTTCCCTGGGGTCATCTCCATGACGATCCTCTTCACGGCCATCTTCTCGGCCGTCTCGATCGTCTGGGATCGGGAGTTCGGCTTCCTCCGCGAGATGCTGGTCGCGCCCTCCCGACGCTGGGCCATCATGGTGGGCAAGGCCGCGGGTGGGGCCACGGTTGCAACGATGCAGGGCGTGATCATCCTCGCGCTGGCGGGGGTCGTGCACGTCCCGTACTCGCCCGTGCTGTTGCTGACGCTGCTCGTCGAGATGGCGCTCGTAGCCTTCATGCTCACGGCGTTCGGTCTCGCGCTGGCCAGCAGGATCAAGCAGGTCGAGTCGTTCCAGGTCGTCATGCAGCTCTTCGTGCTGCCGATGTTCTTCCTCGCGGGAGCGATCTTCCCGCTGACTGGACTGCCCCTGTGGCTCGCGACGTTCACCAAGATCGACCCGCTCGCGTACGGGGTCGACCCGATGCGTCGCGCCGTCTTCGCACACATCCCGATCCCTCCGGAGGTCGCCGCCGGACTGAACGGGGGGGTGACCTGGGATGGCTGGCGGCTCCCGACCGCCTTGGCGCTGGCGGTCGTCGGGGTTGTCGGACTCGTGCTTCTCGGGATCGCGATCGTCCGGTTCTCGAAGACGGACTGAGATGGAGTTCGGCGACCGATGAGCACACCCGAAGCAACCACGAGCGGGACGCAGCTCACCCATCGACAGATCCAAACCGTCTTCCTGGGTTTGATGGCCGGGATGCTCGTTGCCGCACTGGATCAGACGATCGTGGCCACGGCGTTGCCGACGATCGTCGGCGATCTCGGCGGATTGAGCCACCTGTCCTGGGTGGTGACGGCCTACCTTCTGACATCGACGATCTCGGTGCCGCTCTACGGGAAGGTCAGCGATCTCCTGGGACGCAAGGTCGTCTTCCAGTTCGCGTTGGTCGTGTTCGTGGCGGGGTCGATGCTGTGTGGCCTCTCGCAGAACATGGTCCAGCTGATCTCGTTCCGCGCCTTCCAGGGACTGGGCGCCGGCGGTCTGCTCGCCATGGCACAGGCGATCATCGGCGACGTCGTCGCTCCTCGTGAACGAGGCAAGTACCAGGGATACCTCGGCGCGGTTTTCGCGTTCGCGAGCGTGGTCGGTCCGCTCCTGGGCGGCTTCTTCGTCGACAACCTGACCTGGCGGTGGGTCTTCTCCATCAACGTGCCGATCGGGATCGTCGCTTTCTTGATCACGAGCTCGGTCTTGAACCTGCAGTTCGTTCGGGTTCAGCACCGGATCGACTAACTGGGGGCGGCGCTCGTGGCCGGCGCCGCGACATCGCTGCTGTTGGTGACGGTGTGGGGCGGATCGCAGTACCCGTGGACCTCGCCGGTGATCGTCGTGCTGGGGCTCGCCGGCGTTGCCCTGCTCGTCGGGTTCTTCGTCCAGGAGGGTCGAGCGGACGAGCCGATCATCCCGTTGCGCCTCTGGAAGAACCGCGTCTTCAGCGTCTCGACGGGGCTCGAGTTCCTGGTGGGCTTCTCGATGTTCGGCGCGATCATCTTCCTACCCCTGTGGCTCCAGACGGTCGGCGGTGCGAGCGCGCAGAACTCGGGACTCTTGATCCTGCCACTGATGGCGGGCCTGATGATCGCATCCATCGGGTCGGGTCGTTTGATCACGAAGACCGGCCGCTACAAGCGTTTCCCGGTGACCGGGACCGCTTTGATCGCGATCTCGCTGTCGTTGCTCTCGACGATGGGCGTCGGCACGTCCTTCCTGGAGTCCTCCTCGTACATGATCATCCTCGGCCTCGGCATCGGGATGATCATCCAGGTCATGGTGCTCGCCGTGCAGAACTCCGTCGAGCATCGCGACCTGGGAACGGCCACCGCGACCGAGAGCTTCATCCGTTCGATGGGCGGCGCCTTCGGCGTCGCCGTGTTCGGTGCGATCCTGACGAACCAGTTGACGCGCAACCTCGAGCGGTCGCTTCCGCAAGGCTCATCGATCGACCCGGGGAGCCTGACGGGGAGCCCGGCCGCCATCGCGCAGCTCCCTCAGGCGGTCCACGATGCGGTGATCCAGTCGCTCGCGAACGCGCTCCATGTCGTGTTCCTCGCCGCGGTTCCGCTCACGATCGCCGCCTTCGTCGTGACCTGGTTCTTGCCGGAGCGGCCGCTCCGGGAGACCGCACATGTCGGCATGGCGGAGACGTTGGTGGAAGCATCGGGTGAGCCGCTGCTCGAGCGTACCGTTGAAGAGGTCGCGGAGCCATGAGCGCGGGCGGCTGGCACGACCCGTCGGCAGACCGCGGCGTGCAGACCGATCGCTCCATCGGGTGACGCGGCCGCCGTATCCTTCCTCCGGGTCGACCGTCGCGTCGGATCTTCTGCGCTGAGGTGTCGATTCCTCGGTTCTCGTTCGTCTTAGGGGGCGACCGATACGGAGGAGGAGGAAGCGATGAAGTACATGCTGCTGATCCATCAGGGCGACACCCCGACGCCGCGGTCGCCGGAAGCGTGGGCGAGCCTCTCGGAGGACGAGCGGAAGGCGGTCTACGCGGACTACCAGGCCATCAACCAGACCCCGGGCGTCACTCCCGGCCTCGGGCTGGGTGCTCCTGAGACGGCAACAACGGTGCGGGTACAGAACGGCAAGACGCTGACCACCGATGGTCCGTTCGTGGAGATCAAGGAGGCCGTCGGCGGATACCTGCTGTTCGAGGCGGATGATCTCGATGCCGCGATCGAGCTCGCGGCGCGGATCCCGGCGGCCCGCCTCGGCGGTGCGATCGAGGTGCGGCCGATCGTGGAGTGGTAGCGATCCTCGAACAGGTATTCCGCGATCAGTGGGGGCGCGTGCTCGCGGCGTTGATCGGCTTCCTCGGCGATTTCGAACTCGCCGAGGAAGCCGCACAGGAGGCCTTCGCGATCGCCGCGGAGCGGTGGCCGCGCGATGGGGTCCCCTCCAACCCGGCCACCTGGTTGGTGACGACCGGACGCAACCGAGCCGTCGATCGCATCCGTCGGGATCGCACGTTGGCGGCGAAGACCAGGATGCTCCAGGTGCCGGAGCAGGCCGAGGACAGGGTGAGTCCCACGACGTTCCCCGACGAGAGACTCGAGCTCATCTTCACGTGCTGTCATCCTGCGCTCGCTGTCGACGCTCAGGTCGCGTTGGTGCTTCGGACGCTCGGAGGCCTGACGACCGTTCAGATCGCCCACGCCTTCCTGGTGCCCGAGCCCACGATGGCGCAGCGACTGGTGCGAGCGAAGCGCAAGATCAAGGCCGCGGGGATCCCGTTCCGGGTACCTCCCGAGCGCCTGCTGCCCGATCGGCTCCTCGCGGTGCTCGCGGTCGTTTATCTGATCTTCAACGAGGGCTACGGCGGCCGGGGCGAACTCGCGGCGGAGGCGCTCCTGCTCGGCCGGGCGCTCGCCGAGCTCATGCCCGACGAGCCAGAGGTGCACGGACTGTTGGCCATGATGCTGCTGCTCGACGCACGGCGGGACGCCCGCTTCCGCAACAACGAGATCGTCGTGCTCGCCGACCAGGACCGCTCGCTCTGGGATGAGTCGCAGATCGCCGACGGCCGCATCGTGTTGGACCGAGCGCTGGCGCTGCGCGGCCGTGGTCCTTACGTCGTGCAGGCGGCGATCGCGAGTCTGCATGCCGACGAGCCGCGGGATTGGCCCCAGATCGCAGCCCTCTACGCCGAGCTTGCCCGCATCACCGACTCGCCGGTCGTCGAGTCTCGGACGCCCCGATGAGGCGCGGGACGCGTATCGTCGCGCGCTCGCCCTCGTTCACGACGATGCGGAGCGGCGCTTGCTCGAGCGGCGGCTCGCGGAGCTCGATACCGCGACCGGCCCCGCCCGCTAACGATGGCGAGGCGCCCGCGACGGATCAGGACAGGCCGCGTGAGCTGGCTCGCAACCACCAGGACGACGCCGGAACGACGGCGAAGACGAGCGTGATCGCAAGCACCGGGTTGGGCGGTGTCCCGCCAGAACCTCCCACGTCAGGTCCCTGACCCTGCTGGATCGCCGGGGCAGTGGGTGTTCCTGACTCGCTCGCGCTCGGCGATCCACTCGCCGACACGCTCGGGCTCTCGCTCACACTCGGCGACTCACTCGAGCTCTCACTCGGGCTCGGAGACTCGCTCGGGCTGGGCGACTCGCTCACACTCGGACTCTCGCTCGCGCTCGGGGACTCGCTCGGGCTCGGGGACTCGCTCGGACTCGGCGACTCGCTCGGGCTCGGCGACTGGCTCGGGCTCGGACTCGGGGACTCGCTCGGACTCGGCGACTCGCTCGGGCTCGGACTCGGGGACTCGCTCGGACTCGGAATCTCGCTCGAGCTGGGAGCCTCGGTCGGGCTCGGCGCTTCGCTCGGGCTTGGTTCTGGCGCACGGGAGGGCTGCTCCACCAGACCGCCGAGAGCGGCCACGATCGCGGAGGCGGTGGCCGGCGGCACGCTCGAGAGCAAGGGCTGAACGCTCGAGGCGATCTCCGCATCGAGGCCGCTCACGTCCGCACCCGCCGAGAGGGCGGCGGCCCGCGCCGCCCGAAGATCGGACGCGTCACGGATGAGGACCGATGAAGGCGAACCCTGATGGAGGTCATACACCAACAGGTCGAAGGACGTGTACGCATCGGCGAGGCGCGCGCTCGCAGCTCCGCTCTGTCCCTGGATCAAGCTCGTCTCCCGGAACAGCCCGGGGCCCCAGAAGAGCGCGAAGAGGATGACCGCGGCTGCGGCGGCGCCCTGGAGTCGCTCGTACCAGCGACCGCTCCCCGTGGGCGCAGGAGCCGGAGGCATCGGCGCCTCCTCTCGGGCCCTTTCGGCGGGGGAGGGGTGATCGAGAGCGGGTGTGACCACCATCCGGGCAGGCGGTGCCGCGAACACGGTCGATCCAGCGCGACAGAGATCGCGAAGGACGCCATCGAGCTCCGCGATCCCGACCCATTCTTCGAGGTAGGCGTCCGCTCCTCGAGCGGGTCCGCGCCACGCTTCGTCCGGTGCCTGCGCCAGGACGACGATCTTCGTCGACGGCGAGTCCCGGCGAACCTCACGGACCAGCCCTGGGTCCGACCGCTTCGCGACGCTCTCATGCAGGACGATCGCGTCGGGACGATCGTGCCCAGCAAGATCGGCGACGTCGACGTTCGGAAGCGGGATGGGGAGCAGATCGAACCCCGCCTCCTGCATGAAGAACTGCACGAGCGCGCGTTGCAGCGGGATCGGAACCGCGACGAGGACCCGGAGTGCCGGGTCCGTCCCTGCTGCCAGACGCGGGTCCTTGGGTTCCATATCGTTCTGTTCACGCGCACCGCCACGGGACAGGGGATCTGACGGCCCAACCCCGGTGGCAGAACATCCACCGTAGCCCGCTCGCCGTCCAAGGGCGATACGTCAACTGCGGGACAAGACTGGGTGACTTGGAAGACGCCCCTCAGGCTCATCTGAACCCGCCTTGCGGACGGTGTTTCGCTCGGATGAGACCTCAGGTTCGCGACCCGCGGAACTCCAGGGTGTATGTCCATTCCTCGGGATCGCCCCGATGTTCGAAGTGAAGGAGCCTGCCTTCTTCTCCGCCCGGCAAGAGCATCGGCAACCCGACGTGTCCGGCGTCCGGCCACAGTTCGTTCCGCGCGCCGGCCTCCATCAGCAGCAGGGTCATCGGCAGGTCGCTGGTCCGCTCGAGCGGCTCACGCCAGTCCTTCTCCCATTCCGGACGGAAGCGCACGTATCGGGGGACGGCATGGAGGAGGATCTGCTCGCCGGGTTGCTTCCACGCCTTGCCGAAGAAGCGCCAACGCTCCCCGTCCTTCGATGTCTCGACGATCCAACACTCGTGACCGTGCTCATTCACCGTGCCCATGGCCCTCCCGTCATCCCGGTCGACCGCGTCATGTCATCGTGTGCGCCGAACCGCAAGTCGCTACACCGTATCGAGGGCAGCCCGCCCCAGCGACCCCCGCTACGATGGTCGACGGAGGATCGTACCCATGGCCCATCGGTTCGAGATCACGAAGGACGTGGAGGTCGGCG
>VAYF01000141.1 GCA_005883885.1 Actinomycetota bacterium
AGACATTCGTCCGGCCGACCGAGCGCTACTTCGACATGCTTCGCGCGACCGCGGCGGCACAAGGGCTGCCCGACGAGGCGATCGAGGCGCTCGACCGGGCGCGCGACAACCCGCAGGCTCCAGCGCCGCGGATCTGACGCTCAACCACCGGACCCGTCTCGCGGCGGCGACGTCCCCGACCGGAACCTGCGCCGCAGCCGATCCAGCACGCGCTGCCGTTCCACCGCCTGCGCTTGCTCGGTCAGGACGTCGTCCATCACCTCGTAACTCTTCGACCATTCCTTCACCGACGCCTGGATCACGCCGGCGACCGGCAGGGCGAGGAACGCCATGAACAACCCACCGAGTGCTCCACCGATCAGGGCCGCGGCGAACGCGACCGCCGGATGGAGCGACATGGTCTTCGCGGTGATCCGCGGGCTGAGGATGTAGTTCTCGATCTGCTGGTAGACGAGGACGTACCCGAGCGCCCAGAAGCCCGCTGCCGGTGAGGCCAGGCCCGCCGTGGAAGCCAGGAAGGCGACCAGGATCGGCACCGCGCCGCCGATGTAGGTCCCCACGATCGGGATGAACTCGGCGATGAGGCCCTCGAAGATCGCGAGCGGCGCCGCGAACGGGACGTTGGTTAAGCGCAAGGTCAGGTACATGCCCGAGCCGTTGATCACGGCGAGCAGCAGGCGCGAATAGAAGTAGCCGCCCGTCTGCTGGATCGCCTGCTCCCATACGAACAGGACGCGAGCCTGCCGTTCGGGACGCATCCGTGACAGCAACGCGCGACGGAACTGCGGTCCCTGCGCCACCAAGTAGAACGTGAACAACCCGATCGTCGCCCATCGGAACAAACCCCCGATCAACGAGCTCGCGATCCCGAAGACCGTCCCGGCGACGTTCGTCGCGGAGCTGATCACCTGCTGCGCGTTCTCTTGCAGCTTCTGGATCAGCTGGTCGGTCGAGAGCTTGATACCGAGCGGCCGCAGCCAGTTCGAGAGCCTGTCGACGAGGGCCGGCGCGTTCTGGACGAGCTGGTTGAACCCGGAGATCACGGCGGGGACGATCAGGGCGACCAAGAGGACGATCGCCCCGAACAGGATCAGGAAGATCAGTCCGGTGGCGGCCCCCCGCTTCCATCCACGCGTCGCGAGGTAGTCGACCCCCGGCTCCAGGGCGAACGACAGGAACAGCGCGATCCCGAGCATCGTCAGGAAGCTGCTCAGCTGATCGACCAAGTAGAGGAAGACGAGGATCGAGATCCCGGCGGCGAAGAGTGCGAACCCCAGCCGCTTGCCGGCCAACTTGATCGCTTCAGGGAGCCACGGCGGCATCGATCCATCGGCGGGCTCGACCCGCTCCACCGCGGGCTCAGCCTCGAGATCCTCGGTCTCGTTCATGACGCATGCGGAGGCTACCCCGCGGGAGCGGCCGCAGCACGACCGCAGCGCTACGAGGTGATGGCGGCCGCCATCTCCTCGAAGTTGTCCACGTAGCGCTGGACGTCGTCGTTCGTATGCACGATCGACGACGTCCACGACTCCCACTTCGATCCGGGCGACTTGAACACGCCCCGGTTGAGCTGCCACAGCCACGCGAGCTGCGGGATCCGGTCGTCGATGTCCCACAGGTCCCGGTACTCGTGGATCGGCTCGGTGTGCCAATCGATCGAGCCTTTCGCGCCCAGGAGCTTGATGGACGCGGGCAGGCGGTACTCGGCGATCACGTCCTCGCAGCCCTGGAAAGCGGCCCGGACACGGTCGAGCTCGCCGTACGCGTCCTTGGTGAGGACCTGGGTGAGGTTGACCCGCGCGGCGGCCATCGTGAGCGGGTTGCCGTTGAACGTGCCCACCTGGTCGAGCGTTCCGTCGATGATCATCCGCATCGCGTCATCCGTGCCCCCGATCGCGCCGCACGGCAGGCCGGCTCCCATCGCCTTCGCCAGGCAGATCAGATCGGGGACGACGTCGAATGCCTCGACCGCGCCGCCCCAGGCCACGGTGAACCCCGTCTTGACCTCGTCGAAAGCCAGCAGCGCGCCGTTCGCGTGGCAGATCTCCTTCAGTCTCCCGAGGTAGCTCGGGTCCGGCAGGACGACGCCGCAGTTCGTCATCACCGGTTCGATGACCATCCCAGCGATGCGGCCGGCGTGCTCGCGGAAGGCACGCTCCGCGGCGTCGGCGTCGTTGAACGGCACCACGACCACCTGTTCGGCGACGCCCTCGGGCATCCCGAGCGTCTGCGGGACCGGAACCGGGTGATCGCGCGGCCCGGCGTCCTGCTTCGACGGGAACACCGAGACCATCAGCGAATCGTGATGGCCGTGGTAGGAACCCTCGATCTTCATGATCAGATGGCGACCCGTCAGCGCGCGCATGATCCGCACGGCGTCGAGCGTCGCCTCGGTTCCCGAGTTCCCGAAGCGCCAGTACGGCAGCCGGTACCGTTCCGCGAGGTTCTCCGCCACGACCAACGCGTCTTCGGTCGGCTGCGCGAAGTGCGTCCCCAGCTCGGCGCGCTCCTGCACGGCCTCGACGATCTTCGGGTGCGCGTGCCCCATCACCATCACGCCGTAGCCGTTGTGATAGTCCACGTACTCGTTCCCGTCGATGTCCCAGATCCGCGACCCCTTCCCCCGCGAGACGTAGATCGGGTGCGGCGGCCACGTCTGCCACGACGACGACACGCCCCCCGGCAGGTGGGTCTTCGCCTCCTCGCGGTACGCGAGGCTTCGAACGTGCTTCTCGTCGAGCGCGGCGATCTCGCGCTTGGTGAGTGACTCGACCAGCTGGAGGTCGATCTCGACGGCGTCCGTCCGCGTGTTCATGGGTGCGCGTGCTCCAGGAGGTCGTCCAGGATCTGCGGGAACGACGCGACCGCGAGCGACAGGTGGCCCTGGTCCTCGAGCAGGTGGGGACGAGCGTTCGGGACGTGGGCCGCCATCCACTCGCCATGCGCGAACGGGACCATCTTGTCCTGCTTGCCCTGCCAGAGCGCCACGGGGACGTCGATCCCATCGAGCGAGAAGCCCCAATCTCTGAAGAAGGCCATGTCATCGTCGAACCATCCCCAGATGCCGTTCTTCACGGAGCGGTTCATCGACGCGATCAGCGCCGTCGCGTACTCGCCGGTGATCGCCGCTCGATCGACGTCTGGCAACAGGCCGGCCCCGACGGCGTCGATCAGCTCCTGCGGCTCCTTCGCGGCCGAGAGGCCCGGCGCTTCACGCTCGAGGTACGTCTCGAGCGCCTCCGGTCCTTCCAGGACCGCGGCGAACTCCTCGAGGTTCTCGGGCCCCTGTCCCGCGAGCCAGTCGAGCCCCCCGGCGCCCCACGGGGCAGGGCACGCGATCGCGGCGCAGCCGCGAACCCGATCCGGGAGCAGGGCCGCACACGCGATCGTGTGCGGCCCTCCGCCCGACCCACCCGACGTGAAGAACCGGTCGGCACCCAGATGGTCGGCGATCGCCGCCACGTCGCGGACGCAGTCCGCGACGGTGCGGCCTTCCGCGCGTGTCGACTCGCCGTACCCCGGACGGCTGTAGGAGACCCACCGGAGCCCGCGCTCTGCGGCGGCTCGAACGAACGACGGCATCGGCACCCCGGCCCCTGGCGTCCCGTGGTGCGAGATGAGCGGCGTCCCGTCCGCGGGACCGTCGACGTAGACGTTGACGATCCGGCCGTCGGGCAGCGCAAGTTCCATCGGAGCGGCGATGTCGATCATCCGGCTAGTCTCGTGTGGAGCAGACGTTGCGGCAAACGCGCTCACGAGGCCACGGCGGCGGCGAACTCCTCGAAGTTCGCCACGTAGCGTGCGGCGTCATCCTCCGTGTGGAAGACCGAGAGCGTCCACGTCTCCTGCGTGGTCCAGGGAGACTTGAACACGCCGCGGTTCTGCTGGAACAGCCACGCGAGGTAGCTGATCCGCTCGTCGATGCCGACCGCATCTCGGTACTCCCGGACCCGCTGCTTCGAATAGATCACGGATCCCTTCGCCGCGACGCCCGTCACGTAGCACGGGAGCCGGTAGCGCTCGACGACGGAGGTCAGCCCGTCCTTCATCGCCTTGTCGACCCGGTTGAACTGTTCGTAGACCTCGGGCGTGAGCACTTCCGTGAGGGTCGTGCGCATCGCCGACATCGTGAGCGGGTTGCCGTTGAAGGTGCCGGCCATGTCGTACTCGGCCTCGATGACGGGCCGGAAGAGCTCCCGGGTGGCGCCGATCGCGCCGCACGGCGTCCCACCGCCGATCGCCTTCGCCAGGCAGATCACATCGGGTACGACACCGAACACCTCTGTCGCGCCCCCGTACGCGAGGGTCGCGCCCGTCTTCACCTCGTCGAACGCGAGGTAGGCGCCGTGCTCGTGGCAGAGCTCCTTGAGCCCTTCGAGGTAGCCCGGTTCCGGAAGGATCACCCCGCAGTTCATCATCGCCGGCTCCACGATCATGCCGGCGATCTTGCCCGGGTTCTCCTCGAACGCCCGACGCGCCTCGACCAGGTCGTTGAACGGCACGACCCGCACGAGATCGGCGAACGCCTGCGGGATGCCCATCGCCTGCGGGACCGTGACGGGATGCTCGCGCGGCCCGATCTGTGAACGGTCGGGCCCGACGCTGAACATGATGGAGTCGTGGTGGCCGTGATAGCTCCCCTCGATCTTGATCAGCATGTCCCGCCCGGTGTTCGCCCGCATCAAGCGGATCGCCTCGAGCGTCGTTTCGGTGCCGGAGTTCGCGAAGCGCCAGAGCGGTAGCTTGAAGCGGTCCGCGAGGTTCTCCCCGATCACGTCCAGGTCCTGGGTCGGTTGGGCGAAGTGCGTCCCGAGGCGAGCGGCTTTCTCGATCGCATCCACGATCAGGGGATGCGCGTGCCCAACCACCATCGCGCCATAGCCCAGATGGAAGTCGAGGTACTCGTTGCCGTCGATGTCGTAGATCCGGTTCCCCCGTCCGTGATCGATGAAGATCGCGTGGGGTCGGGAATCCTGCCAGCTGGAGGCGACGCCCCCAGCGACGTACCGCTCGGCGACCGTCCGGTAGGCGACGGATGCCTCGTGCTTCGGCTCGAGGGCTGTCTCCTCCTCGGCGATCAACGCGTCGATCCTGTCGAAGTCGAACTCGATCGATCGATCGGCAGTCATGGGGGCCCGCCTCCTCGCGGGACGGCCATCCGGACCCCGTCCGGCCCGATTTGAACGGCCGTTCAATAACTAGCCAGATGGTGCCATACTCAGGGGCGAGCCGCAACCCTGGCGGCTTGGCGTTGGTATCGTGATGACGCTTCCCCGTCGCGCATGGTGGCCGTAGCTCAGCTGGTTAGAGCACCAGGTTGTGGTCCTGGGGGTCGCGGGTTCGAAT
>VAYF01000142.1:0-4965 GCA_005883885.1 Actinomycetota bacterium
GCCCGGATGAGTCGTTCTCTGGGACGACCGTACCTGACGGTTGGGCCCTCGGAACTGACACGTCCGTCGTAGTTCGTGTGGTCCGATCGTCGTGGTCGTCCGCGATCCGGCGGTTCAGGCTCGGCTACACTTACGTGGGTCCATCGACCGTGGGTCCATCGACGAGGAGGCGATCGCGGTGCAGCGCGAGACGGGCACCTTCACCGTGAAATCTGGGCTGGCGGAGATGCTCAAGGGCGGCGTCATCATGGACGTCACCACCGCGGAGCAGGCGAAGATCGCAGAAGACGCCGGCGCGTGCGCCGTGATGGCGCTCGAGCGCGTCCCCGCCGACATCCGGAAGGAAGGCGGGGTCGCCCGCATGGCGGACCCGACGAAGATCGAGGAGATCAAGGCCGCCGTGTCGGTGCCCGTGATGGCGAAGGCCCGGATCGGGCACTTCGTCGAGGCACAGGTGCTGCAAGCCCTCGGCGTGGATTACATCGACGAATCCGAGGTGCTGACGCCGGCCGACGAGGAGTACCACATCGACAAGTGGGCGTTCACGGTCCCGTTCGTGTGCGGCTGCCGGAACCTCGGCGAGGCGCTGCGCAGGATCGCCGAGGGCGCGGCGATGATCCGCACGAAGGGTGAGGCCGGCACCGGTAACGTCGTCGAGGCCGTTCGGCACGAGCGGGCGCTGCTGAGCCAGATCGCGGAGTGCACCCAGCTGCGTCCGGAGCAGCACGTCACGAAGGCGAAGGAGCTGGGCGCCCCGGTCGAGTTGGTCCGGATGGTCGCCGAGACCGGCCAGCTGCCCGTCGTGAACTTCTCGGCCGGCGGGATCGCGACGCCGGCCGACGCCGCCCTGATGATGCAGCTCGGCGTCGACGGCGTCTTCGTCGGCTCCGGCATCTTCAAGTCCGAGGATCCCGGCACCATGGCGCGCGCGATCGTCGAGGCGACGACCCACTTCCAGGATCCCGATGTGCTGGCCAAGGTCTCCCACGGCCTGGGCGAGCCGATGCACGGGCTCGAGATCGAGACGCTCCAGACGCGGTTGCAAGACCGCGGCTGGTAGCCGAGGGGCTCGTCGATGAAAGCGGGCGTCCTGGCGCTCCAAGGTGACTTCCGCGAACACGCTCGCGTGTTCGCGGAGGCCGGCGCCACGCCCGTCGAGGTCCGCCTGCCGGCGGACCTCGACGCCGTCGACTGCCTCGCGATCCCCGGTGGGGAATCCACCACGATCAGCAAGCTGGCGCGCGCGTACGACCTGGTCGAGCCGATCCAGGAGCGAGCGCGCGCGGGGATGCCCATCCTCGGGACGTGCGCGGGGATGATCGTGCTCGCGCGCGAGGTCGAAGGTGGTGAAGCGTTGTTCGGTCTGATGGACATCTCGGTGCGACGGAACGCCTACGGGCGTCAGGTGGAATCGTTCGAGGCGGACCTCGACGTGCGCGGGATCGACCACCGCGTGCGGGGGGTCTTCATCCGGGCGCCCTGGATCGAGCGGATCGGGGACAGGGTCGAGGTCCTGGCCGAATTCGAGGACCGGCCCGTCGTCCTGGAGCAGGGGAACCTCCTCGTGACGTCGTTCCACCCCGAGCTCGTGGGTGAGACCGGGCTCCACCGGTACCTCCTGCGGAAGGCGTGAGCGGTGTCCGGCCATTCGAAGTGGGCGACGATCAAGCGGAAGAAGGGCGCGGCGGACGCCAAGCGCTCCAACATGTTCGCGAAGCTGCTGCGTGCGGTGGAGGTCGCGGCGAGGGAAGGCGGGGGCAACGTCGAGGGCAACATGACACTCGCCTCGGCCGTCGAGAAGGCCCGCAGCTTCTCGGTCCCGAGCGACAACATCGACCGGGCCATCAAGCGCGGAACCGGTGAGCTCGAGGGCGGGGCACGGTACGAGGAGATCACCTATGAGGGGTACGCGCCCGGCGGCATCGCGCTGGTCGTCGAGGCCCTGACCGACAACCGCAACCGGACCGCCCAGGACGTGCGCCACGCCTTCAGCCGGAACGGGGGGAACCTCGGGGAGACCGGCTCGGTCCTGTGGATGTTCCAGCGCAAGGGGGTCATCGTGGTCGAGAAGGCGATCGCCCCGGATGAGGACGTGCTGTTGGAACTCGCGCTGCAGGGTGGCGCCGAAGACCTGGCCGACTCCGAGTCGTCGTGGGACATCCTCACGGATCCCCAGGACTTCAAGGCCGTGGAGACCGCGTTGCGCGGGGCGGGCGTCCAGGTGTCCTCCGCCGAGATCTCGATGGTCCCGACCACCACGATCCCCGTCGACGGCGGTGAGGCCCGCCACGTCCTGCAGCTGATCGACTCCTTGGAGGAGCTCGACGACGTCCAGAACGTCTATGCCAACTTCGACATCCCGGAAGAGGTCATGTCGTCCCTCTGAGCCATCTCCGGTGCGTTCGGCCCCTCGTCACCTCGTAGGGCTCACCGAGCGCCCCGCCCACGGCCACGTCTCCCTCCACCGGAACGTCCAGCGGTACCCCCTCTCCGGCCGCGGCGGTCCTGGCCGATGGGACCCCGCTCCCCAGCGGGTGCACCGGCCCGTCGCTGCCATCGCAGACCGTCGCCTTCGTGTCCTCCGAGCGTGCCTGGGCGCTCGATCCGGTGACGGACACCCTCAGCTGTCTCTTCCCGGTTCGGGACCCCGGCCCGTTCGCATGGGGGCCGCAGGGCGATCGCGTGCTCCTCGGCGGCTTCCGCGTTCACGGACTGAACGCCGATGCGCCCGATCTGCCGGCGATCGCCACCGAACCCGCCACGTTCGATTGGGGCCATCCGATCGGTCTCGCCGTCGTGTTCGCCGGCGCGGCGGGAGAGCCCGAGAAGCGCTTCATGGACGACGGTCGGGTCGAACGATTGACCGCGCTGCCGAAGGGGACCTATCTCCAGGTGGCGTACCACCCCAGCGGTCTGGCGCTCGCGTTCGTGGTGGACCAGGGCGGCGAACAGGCGATCTGGTTCTCGACGAACGAGGGGACCGACGCCACCCGGCTCGTCTTCGGTCAGGGAGGCACGCGATTCACGTCGATCGCGTTCAGTCCCGACGGGCAGCGTCTGTGGTGGGTCGCCGAGCACGCCGGGGGATACCCGGTGCTCCACTGGATGGACCTCGGCCACCGATCGAGCTTCACGGATGTCTGGCGGGGGAGCCCCGGCACGTTCGCGCAGGATCTTCGGTTCGCGCCAGCAGGGTCGCTCAAGTCGGTCGATACAGGAACGGTGTGCGACGATCGTCAGGCGCTGATCATCGAAGGAGGATCGGCGACCCCCGCGATGCCGTTCGAGAACCGGCCGACGCAGGCGCTCGGATGGCTCGATCGGACGCACCTGCTGGTCGAGGCGGGGGGATGCGCTAACCCCACGGAGCTGTATTCGGTCGACGCCCGCGGGGGCCAGCCCGTGGCGCTCGTCACGGGGGCCGAGCTGGCTTCCCCCCGGACCGTGCTCCGAAACGCGCCGGATACGGTGCCGGCGCCCAACTCGGCGGCGGGGCAACCGCCGCTCGGCGGTCTGGGGTGATGAGTCCGCTCGGCGGCCGGTCGGCCGCCAGCACGGAACCACGGACCGCCCTTACCGGCCGGGTCGTTGCTCGGGGCGGGCCGGGATCCTAGACTGCGCGAACAGATGTTCGATTCCTGCGTTCTCGGCGTCGATCCCGGGGTCGCGAACGTCGGGCTCGCGGTTGTCGCACGGGTGGACCGGAAGCTTTCGTTGATGTGGGCGACGACCGTTCGGACCCCGTCCGATATGGCCGGATCCTCGCGGCTCCGCCGACTCGCCGACGAGGTCGGCGCGGCGATCACGCTGCACGCGCCGGACGCCGTCGCGATCGAGCGTCTTGCATGGAACCGGAACCAGGTGAGCGCTCTCCAGGTGGCGCGGGCGACGGGCGCCGTCATGGTCGTCGCGGACCGTGCCGGCCTGCCGGTTGAGGAGTACGGGCCCAACGAGGTGAAGATCGCGGTCACCGGCGCCGGGAACGCCGACAAGCATCAGGTCCGTGACGCGCTCGTGCGGATCCATGGGCTTCGGAACTGCCCGGTCCAAGCGGATGCGGTCGACGCGGTCGCGATCGCGCTCACGCACCTGATGGGGTCGCGAATCCGGGCGGCGGGCCGAACCCCGGGACCGACACGGGTGCGATCGGGGACGCGGTGATCGCCTTCCTCCAGGGCGAGGTCGTCGAGAAGTCGGCGACCCACGTGGTACTGGCGGTCGCCGGCGTCGGCTACGTCGTGGCCGTCCCGACCGCGGTGGTGGCCGCCCTCCCGGCCGTCGGTGGGACGGCGCGGATCCACACGCGCCTGGTGGTCCGCGAGGACTCCATGACGCTCTACGGGTTCTCGACCACCGACGAGCGCGAGCTGTTCGATCAGCTCACCGGCGTGACCGGCGTGGGCCCCAAGGTCGCGCTCAGCTTCCTCTCTGCCCTGCGACCCGATGCGATCCGCCGCGCCGTCGTGGCGGGCGACGCGGCGACGCTCACGGTCGTCCCCGGCGTCGGGAAGAAGGTCGCGCAACGCGTCGTCCTGGACCTCCGGGACAAGCTCGGCGCCGCGTCGGAGCTCGTCGCCCAAGGGCCGCTCGCGGACGTGCGCGTTGCCCTCTTGCAGCTCGGTCTCACGCCTGCCGAGGCCTCCGAGGCGCTGCGCGACTTGGACGCCGACGGGAAGCCGGTCGAGGATCTCCTGCGCGAGGCGCTCCAGCAGGTGGGACGATGAGCGACGTGGTGGACCTGACGGGCGACGAGCCCGAGCCCTCCGATGATCGCTTGACCGAGGCAGCCGTCGTGTCCCCGGAAGACCACGAGCTCGACATCGCCCTGCGTCCCCGCTCGCTCGCTGAGTTCGTCGGGCAAGATCGTGTGAAGGAACAGCTCGCACTGCTCCTGCAGGCGGCGCGCGAACGAGGGGAGCCCGTTGACCACCTGTTGTTCAGCGGCCCTCCGGGGCTCGGCAAGAC
>VAYF01000142.1:5112-10685 GCA_005883885.1 Actinomycetota bacterium
GGGGCCACGACCCGTCCGGGACGGATCACGCTGCCGCTCCGCGAGCGGTTCGGGTTCAGCCCGCGCCTGGATTACTACGACGTTGGGGACCTCGAGCAGATCGTGCTCCGGAGCGCGGGGATCCTCCAGGTCGGCGCCGACGGCGAGGGGGCCCACGAGATCGCCCGGCGATCCCGCGGGACCCCCAGGATCGCCAACCGTCTCCTTCGGCGGGTCCGCGACGTGGCCGAGGTCCGCCATGACGGTCGGGTGACCGGCGACATCGCCCGGGCCGGTCTGGCGGTGTTCGAGGTGGACGAACTGGGCCTGGACCGGCTGGATCACGCCGTGCTCGACGCCGTGATCGAGACGTTCTCCGGAGGCCCGGTCGGCCTGACGACGCTCGCGGCCGCGGTCGGGGAAGAGCCGGACACGGTGGAGGACGTGGTCGAGCCGTACCTGATCCAGCTCGGGTTCATCCAGCGAACGCCGCGCGGTCGCCTGGCGACCGAGCGGGCGTACGCGCATGTCGGGCGCGCACCGCGCGGCCGCCTGCCCATCTGACCCGCCGCGCCCTGACCCCGCAGGTAGACTCGGGTCTCGTCGCACCGCCGACGGACCTCGACCCATCCCAGGACATGAAAGGAACGCCATGCACTCCCTTCTCGCGCAGGGCTCTGGGGGCGGAGGCAGCCTCTTCACGCTTCTCGTGTTCGCACTTCCGCTCGGCCTGCTCTTCGTGTTCATGCGGAACCAGCAGAAGCGGGTACGGACCCAACAGGCTCTCCAGCGGTCGGCCGAGGTGGGTGACGAGGTCCTGACGACCTCGGGGATGTTCGGCACCATCGTCGACGAGGACGAGGATGAGGGGACCGTCACCGTGGAGATCGCGGTCGGGACCCGCGTCAAGATGCTGCGGGCCGGGATCGCACGCCGGATCACCGAAGACGACTTCGAGGACGAAGACGGCGATGCGGAAGACGAGGAGGGGGACGACGAGGAGGTCTCCCATCACCCCGATGACGGGCCCGACGAGAACGCGGCGGGCCCGATCCGATCGTGAGCGAGCCCGACGCGATCGGAACCCCCGAGGGCGCGCCGGTTCCTGAGGTCCCTGCCCCGGAGCCCGCCCCACCGGACGCCGCGAGCATCACGCTCGAGGATGTCCAGAACGATCCCGAGCTCTCGCTGTACATCGCCTCGGCGGACCGCGTGATGGACGCGATGGGTTACACGGAACACGGCTTCCGGCACGCGAACCTGGTCGCCAACATCGGCTACCAGGTCCTGCACCGGCTCGATTTCACCGAACGTGAGGCGCAGCTCGCGTGCGTCGCCGGATACCTGCACGACGTCGGGAACGCGCTCGCCCGCGACGCCCA
This sequence comes from Actinomycetota bacterium, assembly GCA_005883885.1. GTDB lineage: Bacteria > Actinomycetota > UBA4738 > UBA4738 > HRBIN12 > AC-51. The sequence goes on from VAYF01000142.1 coordinate 6,474, forward strand.
CGGGCAGACCGGCGGGGTCCTCGTCTATCAGAGCCTCCGCGACCGGGTGGAGGGCGCCGACCTGATGCCGATCATCGCGGCGATCGCCAACCACGAGGAGGCCGAGGGAACGGCGGTCTCGCCCATCTCCGCGGCCGTGATCCTGGCGGATAAATCCGACGTGCACCGCAGCCGCGTACGCAAAGCGGTGAACGTCGACCGAGACATCCACGACCGCGTGAACTACGCGGTCGAGCAGAGCTTCCTGCGGGTAGACTCCGACGCCCGCACGGTCAGCCTCGAGCTGACGATCGATACCACCATCAGCCAGGTCATGGAGTACTTCGAGATCTTCCTCGGACGCATGCAGATGTGCCGCTTCGCGGCCGAAGCGGTGGATGCGCGGTTCCGTCTGGTGATCAACGGACAGGAGCTGTTGGCGTGAAACGCAGCCGGGGACTGTGGATCTCGGTGATCTTCGTGGCGATCCTGGTTCTGGGGTCCGCGTTCTCCTTCGCCTTCGGCGTCTTCAAACCGGTGCTCGGGCTCGACCTCGAGGGTGGGCTCGCCGTGATCCTGTCGGCGCCGCCGGGTACCGACCCGGGCACCATGAACCAGGCGCTCGAGAACATCCGGAGCCGTGTGGACGCTTTCGGGGTCGGCGAGCCCGACATCTTCCTGTCGGGCAACACGATCGAGATCCAGATCCCGGGTCTGTCGAACAGCACGGTGCGACAGCAGGCGACCGACAGCTACTGCATCGAGGACCCCAAGCAGAACAGCTACGGGTGCTCGGCCGACCAGTCGATCGCCCAGGAGGCGCTCAGCGGTTTCACGGTGGGGTCGCAGGCCACGCAGGTCTGTCTGCTGGACGGGAACGGCGACCGATTGCAGTGCTACGCCTCCCAACAGGAGGCCGATACCGCGAAGGGCGGCATCACGTCGGCTCCGAAGCAGAGCGCGACGCCGTCGGCTTCCGCGTCCACCTCGGCGTCGGCCTCATCGGCCGCGTCGGGGTCGGCGTCCCCAACCGTCGGCCCGCCGCAGGGCGCGTCGCAGTACTGCCTGACGGACATCGGGAACACCGAGCTGAAGTGTTACCCCTCGCGTGCGGACGCCGAGGCGGCTCGCAAAGGCATCACGTCGAAGGTCACCAAGACGTCGTGGTGCATCGAGGCTCCGTCGTCGTCCAGCCCCAGCGCCACACCGAGCGCGTCGGCGTCGCCCTCCAAGAAGTCGAAGGCGAGCGCGTCCGCCAGCCCGTCGGCGTCGCCCGCTCCGGCCACCGCGTACGGGAAGCTCGACGTGGCCGGCGCCCAGCCCTTGCCCTGCGATTTCGCATCGAAGCAGGCGGCACAGACCGCGCTCGCCGGCTACACGACCCCGCACGTCACGACCCAGTGGTGCGTCTACAGCTCGCAGAACCAGAACCTCGGCTGTTTCACGACCCAAGCCGCGGCCGCCCAGCGCCAGCGGGAGACCGGACAACAGGCGCTGCTGGACCTCATCGGGAAGACCGCGCGCCTCGAGGAACGGCCGACCCTCCAGGTCGTCCCGCCGACCGACCCCAGCTACGCGTCGATCCAACTGACGTGCTCCACGCCGCAGGAGCAGGCGACGAAGGATTGCCAGGGCGCCGCGCAGGACAACAACGACGTCTGGTACCTCTCGCAGGCCGCCGGCTCCGCTCCCGGCTCGAAGATGCATCTCGGTCAGGTCGTGATCATCGGGAGCAACATCACCAAGGCGTCCGCCCAGCTCACCGGCGGGACGCAGACCGACCCGATCACGCAATGGGCCGTGGCGTTCACGCTCGACGGTCCGGGGTCGAGCGCGTTCGCCGCCGCGACCACGGCCGCCGTCCCGACACACAGTCAGATCGCGATCGCGGTCGACCGGACGGTCATCTCCAACCCGCAGGTGCAGAGCGCGATCACCGCGGGCAACGGCATCATCACCGGGAACTTCACCGAGCAGCAGGCGAAGGACCTCGCGTCCCTGCTCAACGCCGGCGCCCTCCCGGTCGAGCTGACGCGGCAATCGGTGCGCACCGTGAGCCCGACCCTCGGGTCGGAATCGCTCAAGGCGGGCATCATCGCCGGCGTCGCCGGGCTGATCCTGCTGTTCATCTACCTCTTGCTGTACTACCGGCTGCTCGGGATCGTCGCCTGGTTCGGGATGTCCATCTGGGCGATCCTCGCGCTCGCCCTGATCTCGATCGCCGGGAAGAGCTTCGGGTACACGCTCTCCCTGGCCGGCGTCGCCGGGCTGGTGATCTCCCTCGGGGTCACGGCGGACTCCTACATCGTGTTCTTCGAACGATTGAAGGACGAGGTCCGTGCGGGCCGGTCGCCGCGAGCCGCCGTCCAGCCGGCGTTCAAGCGCGCCTTCCGCACGATCGTGGCTGCGGACATCGTCACGGGGATCGCGGCAGCGGTCCTGTACCTCACGGCCGTGAGCTCGGTGCGAGGGTTCGCCCTCACGCTGGGGGTCGCGACCGCGCTCGACCTGTTCGTCGTGTACTTCTTCAAGCGCCCGACCGTGTTCCTGATCTCCAAGACCACAAAGCTGGTCGAGATGCGTGGGTTCGGGCTGACCTCGGCGACGGCCGCGGATCACACGGCGCTGGACACGACACTGGAGCCGGACGCATGAGGGTGCGGGAGTTCTTCGACGTCTACCGCGGGTACCGCATCCCTCGGTTCAAGCTGATCGAGCACCGCAACTGGTGGTTCACCTTCTCCGGCATCCTGATCGTCCTGTCGCTGGTCGGGATCACGGTCCGCGGGTTCAACTACTCGATCGACTTCGAGGGTGGCGCGCAGATCTCCTACCCGCTGCACACGGGGGCCACCGTCCAAGACATCGAGGCCACCCTCGCGACGTACGGACTCACCGGAGCGGTCCAGGTCGTCAGCGGCGACTCGGTCGCGATCCGGACCCAATCCCTCACCGGACGTCCGGACTCGACGAAGATCCTGAACGATCTTGCGTCACAGGCGGGGATCTCGAGCACGGACATCAACGTCGAGGACATCGGTCCCACGTGGGGGTCGGAGATCTCGAAGAAGGCGGTCCGCGGACTGATCCTCGTGCTGATCGCGATCACGCTCTACATCGCGTTCCGTTTCGAATGGACGATGGCCGCGGGCGCCATGATCGCCCTCGTCCACGACGTGACGATCACTGCCGGTGTCTACGCGCTGACGGGGCGGGTCGTCACCCCGGAGACGGTGATCGCGATCCTCACGATCCTCGGATTCAGTCTGTACGACACGGTGGTGATCTACGACAAGGTGAAGGAGAACACCGAGTCGGCGGCGCTGCTCGCACGTATGGGATACACGAAGGTCGTGGACCTGTCGCTGAACCAGACCGTGATGCGGTCGGTGAACACCTCGCTGGTCGTGCTGCTCCCGATCCTGTCGCTCCTGCTGTTCGGCGGCGAGACGCTGAAGAACTTCGCGTTCGCGATGTTCGTCGGGGTGGCGATCGGCGCCTACTCGTCGATCTTCATCGCGGCCCCGGCGCTCGTGATCCTCAAGAGCCGGCAGATGGCCAAGCGGGCGCCGCAGCGGGTTCCGGGCCGGCCGGGCGCGCAGCGCCCGCGGCCGGCCCGGGTCCCGGCGGCCGACGGAGCCCAGGTCGCGGTCGCGTCCGAGGCCGCGGCGCGGAGCGCGACCGCGAAGCAGGGCGGCGGAGGTGGGCGACCTCGCACGGGTCAGAAGCGGCGCCCCCCGGCCAAGCGCAAACGGAGGTAGGCCGTGGAGATCGAACAGATCAAGACGCTGATCCGCGACGTCCCCGACTTCCCGGATCCGGGCATCGTCTTCAAGGACATCACGCCGGTGCTCGCCGACCCGATCGCATTCTCGACCATCGTCGACCTGATCGTCGTCCACTTCGGCCGCGGCAACGTGGACAAGGTCGTCGGGATCGAGGCGCGCGGCTTCATCCTCGCCGCTCCGGTCGCCTATCACTTCGGGGCGGGGATCATCCCGGTCCGGAAGAAGGGCAAGCTCCCCTCCGAGACGATCGGTCAGGAGTACGCCCTGGAGTACGGCACGTCCTCTCTCGAGATCCACAAGGACGCGGTCCGTCCGGGCGAACGCGTCCTCGTGGTGGATGACGTCCTCGCGACCGGGGGGACCGCGCAGGCGGCGGCCTCGCTGGTGGAAGCGATCGGCGGGAAGGTCTGCGGCATCGCGTGCCTGATCGAGCTCGACTTCCTCC